>CAYJNJ010000029.1:0-44130 GCA_964371595.1 uncultured Bacteroidales bacterium
AAAGTCTCCAGAGTCGTCAGAGCTTAGAGTAGTCTTAGGAATTGATGCACCACTGAAACTTTGCGGTTTGGATCGTTGTGGCATGGTCATCGCTTTGAGTATCCTTGGGAATTGATACACCACTGAAACTGTTGACCACGTGGCTCTGTGGCCTTTATGCTAAGAGTAGCCTTAGGAATTGATACACCACTGAAGCTTTCATTTCGGTTCCCTTTCGATTACTCTGATTCTTTGAGTAACCACAGGAATTGATACACCACTGAAGCTTCAATGGCAAACGAATCACGAATTGGTAAACCACTATTGTAGCCATAGGAATTGATGCGCCACTGAATCTCATAGCGGTTGTTTTGTGTTTAAAACTTTATTCTTTGAGTTACCTTAGGAATTGATACACCACTGAAACTTGTACCCGGCTGGCATTTGGGCTACCAGTGTTGCTTAGAGTAGCCTTAGGAATAGATACACCACTGAAACGTCAAAGATCTATAATTCAAAACCAGCTTTTTCTCTTTAAGTATCCTTGGGAATTGATACACCACTGAAACTACCATTAGGAACTTAATCCAACTCTCATTTGCTCTTTAAGTATCCTTGGGAATTGATACACCACTGAAACTTTTGCCTGTGGTTCATAATCAGGTGATATTAACTTTAAGTATCCTTGGGAATTGATACACCACTGAAACGCATAAGGTATTGAGTAGAGTTCAATCAGGAGAACTTAGAATAGCCTTAGGAATTGATACACCACTAAAACGTTAAAGTCTTGTTCTTTGGCATACCCAACATCTTAGAGTAGTCTTAGGAATTGATACACCACTGAGGCTCTACTAACTTTGTTTTGTTTTGCCCGGTTATTTCGTAGCGTAGCCTTAGGAATTGATACACCACTGAAACTTTATCATTGTACCCATTGAGAGGATCCAGCGGATGACTTAGAGTAGCTTTAGGAATTGATACACCACTGAAACATCGCTTCCGCGTCAGTCACCTTCTTGACCATGTCCCTTAGAGTATCCTTAGGAATTGATACACCACTGAAACTCTGATTAAATCACAGTTGTTATCCTTCAGCGATTCATAGAGCAACCTTAGGAATTGATACACCAATAAAAGCCTGATTTGTTGGAATTCTTCAATGTACGTAAATCCATTGAGTAACCATAGGAATAGTTACACCTATGAAACTTCTACACTTTTTCGGTGCCGGGATCCTATATCCATCCCAACTGCTGTGCCTTGATTATTGATGATCTGGTATTTACCTTTTGTGGAGAAAATTTATGCCGAATCGGAACAGGCTTGTGAGTTTAAAACTCCTGTTCCTCCCGGCATGACTGAATCTAAAAGAAGAATTATACGAATTTTCTAAAGTTATAGCGCAGGTGCAAAACTCAAACCCTCAGCGCCCCGCGGAACCCCCTGACTGCGTAATAAGATTCAGCGCCGTTATGATACACGAAGACCTGGCCGTAGCGGCGGTCACAATAGAGGGCGCCGCCCAGTTTTCTGATCCCGGACGGCGTTTTCACCCAGCTTGATGTTTTCGTATCGAAAATCCCAAGTTGCTGCAGCTCCCGGTATTGCTCCTCCGTTAAAATTTCAATACCCATGGCGGCAGCCATATCCAAAGCGTTATTTTCCGGTTTATGCTCTTTCCTCGAATCCAGCGCTTCGCGGTCGTAGCAAACACTTCTGCGGCCTTTGGGACTTTCTGCCGAACAATCGTAAAATATGAATTCTCCCGTATTTTTATCCTGCCCGACAATGTCCGGTTCACCGCCGGTTCTCTCCATTTCATTGAGCGACCATAGCTTATCAGCATTAGCATCCAGCTTCGCCTGTATTTTAGCCCAATCCAGTCCTTTATGACGGCCCATGTTTTTCTCAAAACGGGCTTTTAATGTTATGAGCAGCTCCTCACGTTGTCCTTGTGACAAGTCCTTTTTATTTTCCATTGGCTTACATAGGTATATTGGAACAAGAAGTAAAATGCTTCATAGTCTCCTTAAATTTAAGTTTGCTAAGCCACAATTATTTGTGCTCTACGAATTTCCGGTTAGTGGCAGAGACCGGACCCTTATAATTAACGAAATTACTTCTTTCATACTGAAATGCTAAAAGAGAGTTGTTAATTGTTTGTTAATTGCATGTTACCCGAATTCATTCCGAGCAATTGCAAATATTAATAGAAGACCGTTGAACGGATTATAATAAATCTAACAAATTACAGACAACCTGATGCGAATAAGTAAAAAAATCCCGCAATGGATAATACTGAATCAAATTCAACCTTGTAGAGACTTGTTTCTGTTATATTCCTTAGATTTGCCTGAATAAACGGTAAAGGATGTTATTGTTTTTATCTGTCACAGGCATTACCCTATCAATCATCTTACTGTACTTTAACGGACGAAATTTCAAGTCTGCTATTTACCTCGGCGGTTTTTTTTTCATGATAAGCTATTATAGCTTTATTCAATATGTTTTAATCTATTCAGAATCGGTCAGGTTGGTGAGTGTATTTTATCTGAATTTTACTTTTCTGGGTTATCTCATCGGTCCCATGCTATATTGGTATATCCGGAGTGTTCTGATAGATAATTCCCGCTTAAGGATGAAGGACCTGTGGCATTTACTACCTGCACTGCTGATCATAATCATTTCCTTACCGTATATTTTTAGCCGCTATTCACTGAAAGTCGAGATTGCTGGCAAACTGGTAAAGGATATCAGCAATTTAAATATGATAAGTATTTCCAGTCTTTATGATTTTATCCCGGGTGTGTTAATCTATATGAGCCGTCCGCTGCTGGTTTTATTATATGCTTGCTGGTCTGGTAGAATGTTGTTCTGCTATGTCCGGAAACAGAAATCTTCTGCCGTTTTGTCAAGTCAACTTTACATGATCAAATGGCTTTTCGTTTTGCTTGGTTTTCTGATCATCCTGGTGGTCAGCCACCTCATTCTCATGGCAGAAGTTTATATGTTCAAAGAGTTCAAGATTTTTTCCGCTCTTAATATGCTTACTGTGATCTCGGGAATTGGCCTTATCGGTTTATTGATCTCTCCTTTTTTTTTCCCGGGCATTTTATACGGGTTGCCGCGAATCTCCGATCCTGGCTCGGACCAGGCAGCAAGGCATGATCCTGGTAAGGAATATTCACCGGAAGAGCTAAGGATGAAAAATCTGCGGTTTGAATCCGATTATATCCACCTTATGCAGCAAAAAGTAATTTATTGTATGGAGCAGTACCAGCCCTACCTGCAAGTGGATTGCAATCTAGCCAGTCTGTCAAAACTCGTTGAACTGCCTGTTCATCACCTGGCTTATTATTTCAGGGAAGAACGTAAGCAGTCTTTCAATGATTTCCGGAATGAATATCGCGTAAAACATGCAAAAAACCTCATACAGCAAGGTAAGGCCAAGGAAATGACACTTGAGGCAATCGGCTTACTGTCCGGTTTTTCAACAAGAAAAACATTCATCGCCTCTTTCAAAAAAGTGGAAGGTGTCCTGCCGGGTGTTTTCCTTGCCAGATCTGTGAATTAAAGTATCTGATCGCCAAAAGCTGTTACCATTTTCAAAAATGGTACAAACTCTCACCATCTATTTTGAAATATTTAATTTATCAACGTTTCCTTTGCCGATAAATTCTCTGCCATGAAATTAATTGTCGGTAGAAGTGGAGTTAAGTAGCGATACGGCCACTTGCTAAAAATGATTAAAATTTATGGATCAGAACGGAATTTAACCATAGATGATCATAAAATAATATTGAAAAATGAAGAAGTATTTATTTCTGATGACGTTGGCCTTCCTGTGCATTGCAACCCACTCGCAAGTTATAAAAGGTGAGCCAGACAAAAAGGAGAACAGGTTCTTTATCGGAGCCGGTTACTCATTTCTTTCCACCGGCATGAAGCTATCCGGACTTACCCTGCAATCAACCTGGTATGGCCAGGACCTGGGATCGACCGAACTGAACAGTGAAGAGATCAAGGAGATCAATGAATTCATTGAGCGGAGTTCCAGAATAAACGCACTGACGTTTCATCTTGGGATGGTATTGCTGGATAAGCCGGAATCTGACATGAAGATCAATGGTTCATTGTTCCTGGGCCTTGCCGGGAATCTCACTGAGGTGAAGAACAGTAACAACGGAGACCAGGAGTATTCTTTCAACTCGGGTTTTTCAAAACCCTGCCTGGGACTTGGATTTGATCTTAGCTACCGGCTCACGGAACATTGGGCGCTGTCATTAAGGCCATATGTAATAGGTTCCATGGGCAAGGCCAACGATATCCAGGACTCGATCAACCCGGACCCTCTCAACTTCATTCCAGACAAACAGGATAAGTACCAGACGATTTATGCAAGGGGTAGCCTGTTTGCGGAATACACCATCGGTCACTTAACAATCTATGCCGGCCCGGGCTTTTATTATTGCTGGTCAAAGCACGAGTACCGCCGTGAGTACACCAGCATCGAAAGCGGGGAAGCCATAGTGGAGGAGATCACCTCGGTCATTGTGCCGGTATCATTCATTGATGGGAGCATTGCCATTGCCTGGAAGGTTTCCGGACCCATCACCTTATTTGCACATGCTGGATTAGGAAGCGATGTGATGATTGATGGAGGCATTCATTATAATTTTTAATTTATCAAAATCTTAAAATAAAAAACTATGAAAAAGCTGCTCATATACTTTATCATCGCTGTTTTTCCTATTATTGCCCTGAGCCAGACCCTGGTCCCCGAATGCATGTGGATCGACGGCAACCACCGTGATTGGTGTGACAAGGGGCTAGGTACCGCCTTTCTGAGTTATAACGGGGTGCTTTATGCTTTCAATTACCAGGGAAATGGAACACGAAGCGGTGGGCATGCATACATGTACACCATCAACGCCGGGAACAAGACCACTCAATCAGATCTGGACGATGTAAAAATGGAAGATTACAAAGTTGGCCCCAGTGCTGATTTCAACAATAAGATCGTGTTCGGTTATCCGGGCGAAGGCAGTTCGTATGATGAGGGGCCAGTGCTCGGACGAACCTTTACCTTCCAGTTCGAAGGCCGTGCATGGTATTTTCAGCATATCCGTTCGGCTTCCCAATGTGATCACTGCTCGGATCCCGAGGACGAAAGCTACGAATGTTTTGCCCAATTGCCCACCAGCACTTCGCAAAAATGCGCTACCTATTACAAGACACTGAAGCCCGTTTCAAACAACTGGAAACAAGGCGGTTTCCAGCTCGACAGCCTGATGTACTTTTTGGACTTCATAGATGAAGCGAATAATCAACACTGGGAGATTCATGAACATTATTACTCTTCAGGGAGTTCAATAAAATTTAACGCTACAGGCAACGATATCATATTTAATCCTTATATACCCTGCGTGGGGATGAGCCTCGGCTGGTTTCCATACCTGGGTGGAATTGTCGGACGTGTGGATTCACTTGGCAATGAGTACTTTGTGGCAACTTTTTATAGCAGTTCATACTATGTTCTTGGCAAGATCGTACCAGGGATGGCCGATGGCAAGCGAACCTTCACATGGGAAGAGATCCTTGCTGTGCCCGATCCTCCGATCGACGCTTTCCCTTTCGAATTTCCAGGCACCCGTGCCTTTCCCTTTTATGTAGGGGCCACCACCCTTGCCCAGGGGACTTTCAAGGCGAACCGGACAACAAGCCAGATCACTGACAAGGAGCAATCCGACCGTCTTGTTCTGTTTGGCGAAAGCTATACAAAAGCCAGTGATGGTTACTACCATGTAGCTTACAGTGAGTATCATTTCGAAAACGATCTGCTTGTCCAGGATGCCCATGGCGAGCTAACACTGCCTTCCTCCAGAGGACCCAACACGGTTGGAGGTAAATTTTTCCTCTACGGTTCATACCAGCTTAAACCCATGGATTACTCAAAGATGATACAAGGTGTGGATGGGTATCAGTCGTACATGTGGTTGCTCTATCCCGATCACGATCGTAATTTCAACGGGGCCATGTTCCTTTCTGACAGTTGGAGGCAGGATTCGACACTGTATGAGGAGAGTACAGACCTCGACAAAGACACGGTGTATGAAGGAATAAGGGACTTATGGACTCTTCTTGGAATTATCGACGGTCCTCCGCCAGTGTCGATGAATTGGGAGACTTGGGAAAATTACTGGGGCTTCCCTGTCCCTGCAAGTTCTATCGAATTCGAGACCGACAGTTCCGGCGCTTCGGAATTTACGACTGCCAACGAAAATGAGTGGAGCATTGGGGAAAGTGTAGAGATATCAAAGGCAAGCAAAAGACGGAAATTATCCGTTAATGAGAAGTTCAAGTATTCCCAGTCATGGGAGAACACCGTTTGCCATTCTCAAACCAATGGTTTCACTTACACCCTTCCTTTCGAACAGGAAGAGGAGAGCCAGGATTTTGGTTACTTTATTTATTCAGTTCCACAAATCAGGCGTTATGCCTACAGTGCATATCCATGGTGGGACGATAAATCATTGCAGTACCCGGTCGAAAGTTCTTTCCAGTACCTGTTCATGACCATTGCCAACACACCTGTTCCCTATCCCGTCAGCCTGGATGAATCACCGTTTAATGTTGCTGAACCAAACGATCCGTCAATGGATGGATGGGACATATATGCCGGGAGATCGTACCTCAACCAACAGGCCCAGGGATTCGGGCTTATCCCATGCATGCACCTCGACTGGACCAATCTATCGGGTGGATCAAGCATGAACATTCAGACTTCTGTTGAAGACAGGACCTCCGACTCTCAGTCCAGAAGCTGGAACTTTGAAGTGGAAGCAGGCGGTGGGGTGAGAATCCCCCATGTCTGCAAAATAGAAGCGAAGCTTTCTACCGGGTATAGCGGGAAATTATCCACAGAGACTACTACAACCTCCGAATATGGCCATCGAATATTTGCCTCACTGGAGCATCTGCACTTCACTTCATCCGGAATCAATCTCAACAGTCTTCATATGAATGCTTTTCTATTCACACCTGAAACTAATCCTGATTGGTGGTACTTCGACCAATTTGACGGACAAAAGCCTTTTTACCTGGCATGGGTGGTAATCTCCACAACACAATCGCTGATGCTTCAGTCACCAGCAAACGGCAGCAAGATGGATAACAGTGAGTTATTCTTTACGTGGAGCCCGGATCAAGGTGAGATGACCGATTATGAGCTGGTTATTTCGAAATCATCCGCCATTGCCGACATTAACACCATATACAGCAAAAAGTTGGGAAGTTTTACGGCTCTGTCGGCTGCCGACTTTCATCCCGACCCGGGGGAAACCTATTACTGGGCAGTCAAAGGTCATGATCCTTATGGGCAATTGGTTTATTCACCGATCTGGAGTTTCACAGTAGAGAAAAAGGATATTGAAAGCCAGGCCGCTTCACTTAAAGTTGCAATTTATCCGAATCCTGGAAAAAGCAGCGATCTCTGTATTGCTATCGATCCTGCAGCCGGTGGAAAGATCTCTGTCCGGTTGATTAATGTCAATGGGACCCTGGTTGCTGAAGAGGAGCCAGCCAGTCAGCCTGGGTCAACTTGTATTGTCTCCTTCCCGCACCTTAACCTGCCGGCAGGAATATACCTCGCCGTCATCCGAACCGACAGGGAGCAAGTGGTGAAAAAAGTGGTGGTGAGATGAAGTATTCATATGGACAAAACTGATGAATAATCTCCGGAATATCGCGGCTCTCCTCTTAGTACTGGAAGGAATTATCAATATATCCCTGTTTTTTGAGGCAGAGCAAGCACCGGAAACAGTTCCGGTGCTTGTTTTTGGAATTATTTTCGCGATCGTCGGGACACTTCTTGGACAAAACTCGAAATTTGCGGTTGTCTTAGGAATTGTTGTTCCACTGTTTGGAATTGCCGCCATGTTGTTCCTGACAGGGCTGACTCATTGGAGCTTTATACTCAGCGGGCTGATGATAACGATCGATCTGACTGTTGTGACACTTTGTATCATCATGCTGCTAAAACGCATGTACGGAACAGATTGACACATTCCTAATTTTCATCCCAGTGAGGATTACGAACGACTGGTCCCTTTTTTACCGTCTAGTCCAGAATGATGTTGTCAAGTAAAATAGCCGTGTCATACACGCTGTCGCCAACATCAGTGCAGCGCAGCGCCAGGGTTACGCACTTTCCTTTGTACGCAGAGAGATCGAAAGTAGAGGTTTGCCACCCGGTCATATAGACATTGCCCTGGTCGAAAACAATACCGGGAGATACGGCGATCAGATCGCCCGGGATCCCGTCGGGATTTTCATCACTTGGGGCAGATGCACCAAAGTCGCCGGCGATGCCATCAATAGTTCTGCTGAACAGCACCGTTTCGCCTGATTCTTCTGAAATCAGGACAAGCTCATACCTGTCCTGGTAACTTGAACCAATGTATTCGAGAAATTCTTCAGAGAGAAAATTCCATTCAAGTGTTAACTCGCTTGCATCTGCCGGAACATTGAATGACTGGGAGATTTTACCTGTTTCAGTAGTAAATCCCAGGCCGGTCGAGATGATGCCCATATAGGAGCCTTCCTCCGGGCTGATAGATCCAAGCTGGCTGATGACCCGGCCATCACCATTGCGGGTCCAGCCCAGCTCACCCTCTTCGAAATTTCCATTGATCAGTTGCAGTGCGAAATGCATATCGGCTGAGCCCTGGATCCTGAACGTCGGATTCGGAGGATTGGGCCAGGTGGTATTTATCTTGCTGACTTCCCCCGTTTTCTTGCCATCTTTTGCCAGGGTAGTGAACACATCCCTGGCCACTGGCACGCAAAATGCACCATCAACCGATTCGGTATAGCCATAGTAGGTTTTGGCACCTTTTCCAATAAAGGCATCGCGAAGGGGAGGTGTTTTGTCGCTCCCGCATGAATTGTTCAAGATCATGCTTTGTGGGAAATTTCCCGGCAATGCGGAAATAAACGAAGAATAGACTTTATAGACATCCTGTTTGGTTACAACGTCGCCGACTTTACTGATCGTCATGTTTTTTGAAATCCCTATTTTAGGATTGGCCCCCTGCATCATGGGTTTGTATGTAAGATAAGCCTCCAGGGTTGTATCGGCGATTTCACCGGTCAGAAAAGCTTTTCCGCCGCCGGAGCCGTGGGTGGCAAGCACTACGACCCCATAACTTGTCATTTCATATAAGCGGGCAATATTGGCTTCCTGGTTAGTATAAGAATTGACGGGAAAATCGCCACACTCCAGGCTGTCAAGAATGTTGATAATATGAGGCCTTTCGTTATTTCTCCATGAAGCTTCAAATGCTGCATATATGAAGACATTCCGGTTTCCGATCGTATTCGGATCAAACGCCACCGCATTTTTAGTATCATCCGGGCCGGTACCTCTTGTCTGTTGTGAGAGGGGAATTGAAGAGGTTTTCGCACGTTCACCTTTTTGCATAACATTATCCGGAAGGCCGCCACGCGAATCACTCAATCCGTCGTCACCAAGCAATGAGATGATAATTCCCCCCATCAATCCTGATTTGTATTTAATTTCGATGGACGTGATGCCTTCCTGTTCCACGGATGCTATTTCCGGTTGTGCTTTAAGCCACTCGACCAGCTGGTCAGCTGCATCCACTATATTATCCTGGCTGCCGTTGAGATAGGTGGTGAGCTGGGTCGCGGAATTCTCCTGGATTGCGAATAGAGAATACATATCGCTTCCCTTAATGTCGGCATAGACATTAAAAACGACCTGTTCCGATTCAAACTTATTATCCTTGCTGCCTTCTGATGATGCAACAGCTTTGAATTTAACCTCGCCATTTTCCGGTTCAGTGAGATAGAATTTCCCGCTGAATGTTTTATCACCCTTTATGTCGTCACCACTATAATACAGGTCCCCATTATCAAGCAAAAAACCGATCTCTGTTTCTGCACCGCCCGGGGCAATTTTTACAAAACGCACGGTGTCAGCGATTTTAGTCCCTGGCGGAACTTTCAAATGGGCTGTTAACGTTGTACTGATATTGACCAATGCTTCCTGTGGCGTAATCTCAAGTTTACCCAGGTCTGAGCTTTCAGTTTCATCTTTCTCACAATGGGAAAAGAATATTACAAACAGAAAGATAGTCGCAGGTATAAGGAAAATCTTCCCGAAAAGTCTTAATGTTTTCATAGCATGATGATTTTAGATTTTAAGCTGAAAAGTACAAAAATTAAATCCTGAAGTCAATAGTTTCCAGGTTTTTATTAAGAACTCTTCAAATCTCTTGGGAAGGCATCCATTCATCTAAAACCGTTGCAACATGCAAATCCTTGTATATGTATGAGTGATGCAATATCTTGCAAAAAAAATAATACTCTCAAGCCAATGAAAAAACTTCTATCCTTATTCGTTGTTTTTCTTGTTGTTATGAGTCCTTTGGCCGCTCAGCAAGAGGCCATTCTGATGCACATTAACACTGAACCCGAGATTCGCAAGTTCCTTGAAGGGCAGGATTATATGGTTACCAGACAGATAATTAAAATAAAATGATAATGACAATGCAAACAATGAACTTTTTTAAAAGTCATTAATTCTTGATGAATTTTTTACCTTCTGATTTATTCTTCGTGGAAATCTGCAGGATGTATATGCCACTTTCAAGGAAGGATGCATCTATAATCAGCATCCGCGAAAGCCCCTGCGTGTCGTTATACATCAATTTGCCTGTAATGTCAAAAATTGAAACATCAGCAGGAAATTGAATATTACCTGCCATTTCAATGATCAGTTCATTCTTGGCAGGATTTGGGAAAATGATGATGTCATCATTCGTAAATGATTCATTTACATCATTGTATTCTGTTCCGGTTCTTTCAAACTGATAAAGGCCATGCTCATTTGACCAGAAAATATCCTTTTTATTATCATTGTCTATATCACAAACATAAATCTCCTGATTTAAACTAAAAAATGCCTCCCGACTGATTGCAAGCTTACTTTCCCATAACAAAGCGCCGTTTGCTGATGAGAACACCTGCAATGCTGACCCGCCGCAAACAATTTCCTTTTCAATCGTAGCATCTATATTTGCGACTTTCAAACTACCTATTATTTCATTGGTAAGTGAAAGGACCGATAGTACTACACTGAGATCTGAATTATAAACGATCATTTCACCCTGTTCGGTTCCAAGGCAAAATTCCAGCTCAGAATCATTATTAAAATCGGAAATATCAATAGTGGTCAGGCCTTCAATTTCTGCACTAACTGCCTGTTCCTGTTGCGTAAGTCCATCATAAACATAAACCTTGTTATCCATACTCACCAGGAATATTATTTCTTTTGCCGGATCAGAATCAATATTCTCGATGATCAAATGCCGCACTCCACTGGTAAACCGGTTACTGCTACCTGTTTCCCATTCTATTTCAAATGTTTCCGAACTCATCACATAAATTTTACCTGAATGGTTCCCAAAAACAATTTCCTTTATCCCATCGTTATCAACATCTTCAACTTCAAGATAATAAATACTTCCAAGATCATCATTGTTGTAAATTATTTCCTGTGTGCCCCCATCGAGCACCAGAATACTATTATAGCCATACCCATCTGATAAACCAATTATTATCTCTTCTTCAAGAGACACGTTAATATTCTCCAACGCAATGCAGCTTATTGGACTATACAAGAAAATGGAATCGATACGTCTAATGAGTTCATGGCTGATACCGTCATAAATAAATAAATATCCACCATCATAATTATTATTGGTCCTGTAGCTTGAAACAGCCAGTTGACATCCAGTGCTGCCAGAATTTCCCGAAATATCGAATTTGAAATAACCATCAAGATCAGGTTCAATGAATTCAGGTATTCCATCAGATGCCGAGCAGATGCATAGATGGTCCGGTCCGGTTGACAGTTGTCCGCAACCCCAGATCACTTCCTTTTGCATATCATTATCAGGATCACCGGTTGTAATTGCTGTTACTCCGCTTGAAGCAAGCGGATTTTCCACCTGCCAACGTAATTCATGAGTGATTGCATCGTAACAAAGTAAACCCTGATGCCAATATCTATTGCTCACGATGATTTCTTTAATTCCATCTTTCTCAATATCGGTAACAAGCAGTTCCCTGCCGGAATCTTCTGTGTAAGCACTCCATAAAACCATTTGGGATTGAGCATCGAAAGCGTATATACTATCATATTCAGTTCCAATAATGTCAGAAACCTGGTCTCCATTGATATCAGCAACTTCAATAGAAGAACCAAAGCCACCCGGATAGAACCAATCGACCTCCCTTGTTACTCCATCTATCACAAACCCTGTTCTCAGAACAATCTCTTTAACACCATCATTATCAACATCCCCGAACTCCATTTCAAAGCTTCCATACTCGGAAGATTCCCATTCAATGGTCAGATCTGAAAGGTTGTATATCTTTACGTAATTGTTATTATAAAAATCTTCCCTGCATATGATCAGTTCCATCTCAAAGTCGCTGTCGATATCAATAATCATAAAATCCATCGGAGAATTACAATCAAGCTGCCATTCTGAGATAATTGACATTGTCGTGCCATCGTAGCATTCAATTATCCCATTCTCCAGCATTACGTAAATTTCCTGGTCATTATCATTATCGAGATTATAAATCCGGATCTTATGAATCCTGGTTTCACTGTCATAGTCCGGCTCATAAATCCTGCTTGACCACTTCACCTCCAACTCGTTGTTTCTGACCTCAAGGACTGTGAAATAAGATCCGCTGTACTGGCACCAGGTCACCAGTTCCTCTGTCCCATCTCCTTGTAGGTCCGTTGAATAAAGTCCACCCAATCCAATTGATGTGCCAAGCTCAATTTTTTCCCAGCATTCTAAGATATAATCGTTCTGGGCAAATACAATTTCCATGGAAATTACTATTCCGATGATCAAAAGCAATCGCTTCATTTTATTTGAGATTAAATTGATCAATTTCCCTTATGGTCGGTATTCCAATCAAATTTAATCTATTTATTCAACCTGTACCCTCTTTCCGTCAGAAAAACAGACATAGAGAAAATCCCCTGAAATCAGTAACCCCTGCGCGGAGTTTCCGCTTTCATCAATCGCTACATCAGCGTTAATAATTTTTCCATTAAAAGAAGTAGTGATCATTTTCTGCTCGTTATGGCCCAGCACCATGCACTTCAGTCCTTTGGACTGTAAATAATCATCGACAAATTGCTGCGACACCACCGGAAAACTGACACTGTTATTGTAATTGTCACTGTCACTGTCACTGTCATTGGTATTGTCACTGTCATTGGTATTGGTATTGATATTGGTATTGAAGTAGCCTCTGTACCATTGCGGACCAATTTCGCCCAGGATAATAGCTTCCGGGCTTCCGTGCACCAGCGTGTAATCGGTATTGAGAAAGGCCCTTACCCTGGAATTAATTTCGGCATACGGATAATCATAGGCTGCAAATTCAGGGCCTATGCCGGCGTGCATAAACAAATAGTCATTGATCCGGAGGACCAGGTTCTGGCTTCGCAGCCATCTTCCCAAAACCGTATTTTTCTCATAGAATTGAAAATAGTCGGTCCAGGTATATTGTGTGAAATAATTGTATTTTTCGTTAAGGTACCGGTGATCGCCGGTAAGGGCCATTATTTCATGATTGCCCAGCAGCAGGTGCACATTCCCCCCGGCTTCCCGGGCCTGGACCTGCAATTCATAAAGGAACCACAGGACTTCCGTAACCAGGCCGCCGCGGTCAAATACATCTCCCAATAAAACAAGCTGGCCATCCCCAAATTTCCACTCAAGGTCTGAACCGATAATTTTATTGTTCTTCAACAGGTTTACCAGGGCTTTGTACCTGCCATGGATATCCCCGATAACGAATATATTTCCTGATGTCACTACCTTATCTTCATTCGGAGTGTATTTCTGCCTGATGTGATATGAATTAGTATCCCAGCCAAAGCCTTTAATTATCGTATCTGAATTACCTGTTTCAATGGTCTTCTCAATAATACGCGTGAGATTTTTGTCCAGGTCGCGCTCATAATAAGCCATTACCAGCCGGTCATCGGTTTCCCAGAAAATATAAGGTCCATCTTTCATCGAAGGAACCGAATCCAGATCCTTGCAAAGCTCTTCCATCGAGGTCAGGTACTTATAGCCAAATGATCCGGAATAATGAAAAGCGTAGTCACTGGCAAGCTTGTTCTTCCGGTTTGCATGCAAAGGATCAGCTCCCCGGTCGAGCAATATTTTGCAAATTTCCTGCTTATCCAGTTCCGCAGCATAGATCAATGGCGTATTCAGGTTTTCATCCTGTTTGTTCACATCCGCGCCATACTCAATCAATAACCTGACTATCCGTCCCCTGTTATACTTAATTGCCCATTTCATGGTGGATTGACCATTAACCATGAAATCCGGATCGGCCCCCGATGCCAGCAGGAATTCACTTATTTTCACCTGGTCATCCACAATGGCATAGTATAAGCCGGTTTTCCCGTTACTGAAAAGGCAATTTACACCCGGATGTGTTTCCAGGTAAGCTTTTAATATTTCAATATTCCCGGCTTTAATAGCAGCTATAGCAGATTTCTTCTCATCGTCACCCCCAATCGCCGGGATTGATAACCCGATTATTGCTACCATTACCAATATTTTAATCCTGTTCATTTTATAGTCGTCAGTCTTTAGTCGTCAGTCTTCAGTCTTCAGTCGTCAGTCTTACCTCTTTACGTCGTTACATCGTTACATCGTTACATCGCTACATCGTTACATCGTTACATCTTAATGTTCTTCTCTTGCTTTATCAAAAAACTCGGTTTTTACCATCCGCTCATCATTTATGATCTTGTAAAATCCGTCTAAATATTTGATGGCTTCCTCTTTATCTTCTGCATTCAGTAGGCTATAATCCTGGAAAACCCGGTAAATCTCCTCCTTCCGGGCTTTGAATACATTTATAGTTTGATTGACGATTTCAGGCTCTTTTTTAAACCCGCGATAAACCCGCTCGGTCACGCTTTCCGTATTCATCAAAGGATGAGGCACTGCATACCTGGCCGATATCAATCCGCTCCAGTCAAAATCATAAGGAATGGCGATGGGCGGGTTCAGGCGGACAGAATCGGTCAGCAACATAATATTATGCAGTTCGGTTATTGAATAATCCGTATTCCCGATCATATACTGAAACATATCCATCATACAGGAATGCAAAGGGTTCAACCGGTTTGGATGGTACTTTTGAGACTCGATTTCTTTTCCGTGCAGACGTTCTGCCAGGTGTTTCTCCCGTTCGATGAAAAAGGCAAATTTCAGCACCGTGTCGGCTTTTTTACCGGTAAAAATATAAGTGATCATGGCCGGCCTTACTTTAAAGGAACTATCGGTCATGACATTAAATGCTTTATATATCAGGTATTCCATTATCGTATTCTGCTCATAAGAGTCGGGCTTGTCACAGTGTGTAACGAGTTTTATGGCATTCTGCCCTTCAAAAGGCGTGTTTTCGGTCCCTTTTTTAGGGAAATTCACACGAAGCGGGGTGAACCTGCAGACATCCGGTTCGCGCCGTGTAATGCCACGGGTCCTGATCCTGATTTCAACGGTCCTCACCTGGCCGGCATTATCGGTAAACGTAAGCTGGGCCTGGTAATTGGTGGAATCGTCATGGTTGGAAAACACCTCTTTGTAGTCGGCTTTCATTTCAAGGTTCAGCATTTCTTCCGACTGAAATAAAGGCACCGGCTGACCGGGGCTATTTTCCTGGGCTTTTAAATGGCTGAATGAAATGAGGCCTGCCATTAAAATAAAGCATGCTGTTTTTACCATGAAAGGCGTTTTTGCGTCAGTCGTAATTTGTCCTGATATCATAATAAACCAATTAAGATTGAAAAGGTTGCCGGTTAGCTGATCAAAAGTGAATAAAATGCAAAATTAGGGTAACTTTGTTTATTACATTTGATACGTAATCTGCAATGTATTATGGGTAAAGTTAACGATCTTTTAGTTGCTGAATCAGAGAATTATATTTCCGCACTGCTGGCGGAAAAGCTACCTGAGAATTTCATTTATCATAATTTTAGCAATGCCTTACGGGTTAAGAAGTATGCAGAAACGATAGGGGAGAAAGCTGGATTTACGGCAGATGAAATGAATATCCTCAGGATATGTGCGTTGTTTCATGGTACAGGCTATGTTAATTCTTACGAACAATACAATGAAGAAAGCATTGTAATTGCCTCTGCATTCCTGGCCGAACATGGTCTTGACCAGCAAACCATCGATCATGTTTCCGATGCCATCAGGGCACTCAAACAACCCCAGGACCCGAAGGATAAAATTGCGGAAGTCCTCGAAGCAGCAGTCAGGCGCCTGGCAGACTGGCAGCAAAGACGTAAACTGCTGGAAAATAAAAAAGAAAGCCGTGCGAAGAAAGGCATCACCTATTCAAGAGGCGTAGATACCATGTTCCGGGTAACGGCCCGTAATCAAATCAATCTTAATTCCATCGCCGACAATAAATCGAATATCCTGATCTCGGTCAATGCCATCATTATCTCAATCATCATTACCATGCTGGCCGGGAATATCGGGAATATGTCACAGGATATTTTTCCTATTCTGGTTTTTCTGCTCATCTGCCTGGTTACCATCATAATTGCCATTATGTCGACAAGGCCCAACCTGGTTAACAACAAATTTACCAGGGAAGACATAAAGAACAAAAGTGTAGACCTTACCTTTTTCGGGAATTTCATCAAAATGAATTATGATGATTATCTGAAAGCCGTTAAAGATATGATGACAGATGACGAACATCTTTATTCAACTTTACTGAAAAATCAATACGAACTTGGGAAGATCCTCGCAAAAAAATTCAGGCTTGTGAAATTGGCCTACAATGTATTTATGATCGGCATCATTATCACAGTTGCCGTTTTTCTGCTGAATTATCTTTTTACGCATAGATAGGCCGGATATGATCAGGTGGAACTTCACAGCAATGTTGCCGGTTATACTGCCGGTCCTGCTCTTATCGTTCCTGACAGCCTGCACACAGGATAAAAATATGAAAACGCTGTTTGAGCATCCCGGTTATAACTTCCCTTATCAATTATCAGGGCCTTCCAAATCCTGGAAACTGCCTGCAGAATTGCATGAAATCTCAGGCCTGGGCTATACGGATGATAACCGGCTTGCCTGTGTTGAGGATGAATCAGGGAGAATTTATATTTTCAACCCGGAAACATCGAAAGTTGAATTGAAACTGGATTTTGACGAGACAGGCGACTACGAAGGCATTGAGATCATTGGAAATGATGCCTGGATATTAAAAAGTAAAGGGATGCTTTTCAGGGTGGCAGGTTACCTGGAAAATGCAGTTCCGGTTGTGACTAAATATAAAACAGCCTTATCAGGTAAGAATGATGCCGAAGGCCTGGCTTATGACCCGCTTACTAACAATCTCCTGATTGCCTGTAAAGAAATGCCATTTACAGATGATGAAGGAGGAAGCGGGATTAAATCCATCTATCGTTTCAGCCTTGAAACCAAACAGCTCGATTTAAAGCCTTTTCTGCTGATCAGCCTGGATACGATCAGAAAGTACAATGGTGATGCAGGCTTTAAGCCATCCGGAATAGCCATTCACCCGGTTACCGGGGATATCTTCATTTTAGGATCGGCAGGCAAGCTGCTACTGGTATTCTCGGGAAAGGGTGAATTGCTGGCCATTACAAAGCTCAGCACGATGGTCTTTCCCCAGCCGGAAGGGATTTGTTTCAGCCCGGATGGCGTGTTGTACATTGCAAATGAAGGGGCCGGCGGTGCAGGGACAATTTTGATGTTTGAGCACTGACCATATTCAGGATACCGGGCTTACAAAAAACATCTTCATTTCTCGCTTACCTTTTACCGCTATCACACCCCGGTCCTCAAATATATAAGAGTCACTTAGTTCTTTCATTACATCAACTGAAATATTTATTTTCATAGGTTCGGAAAGGCTTTCCAACCGCGATGCAGTATTTACTGTATCACCAAAAATATCGTAGATATATTTTTTAATACCAACTACTGAGCCAATTACAGGACCCGTGTGTATACCAATCCTGATCTGCCATTTCAAGATGCTTGTTTTGTTCCTGTCATTTATAAAAAATATCATATCTGTTGCGGCATTAACAATATTTTCGCAATGATTTGCATCAGATTCAGGCAGACCGCAAACAGCAAGGTATGCATCCCCGATGGTTTTGATCCTTTCACTGGAATGCTTTTCGATTATATTATCAAACATTGTGAAAATATCATTCAGTTCTGCAATCAATGTATCTACCGGTAATTTCGTGGAGATATCGGTAAATCCGACTATATCTGAAAATAGCACGGTTACATTCTTGAAGATTTCCGGATTGGTATTTCCTGTTTCTTTTAGTTCTTTTATTACCTTTTTAGGGAGGATATTAAGCAATAATTTTTCAGATTTACCTCTTTCCTTGTCTATCTCTTTATAAATCAATTTGATAAAAAAGGCTGCCAGAATAAATGTGAAAGAGGCTGAAAGTATTACATCTGCTAAGCGGGAGGTTTTATCACTGTATTGCACAATCAGAAAACCGTCAATGTGTTCATAGAACAATAATCCTAATAAAATTATGCAATTTAAGATTATATAAATGATAAGCTTTTTACCCTTTAATAAAATTGTAGCCGTGATGAATGTCCAAATAAAAAAATACTGCATACCACCTGAAGAACCTCCGCCATTATAAATCCATTGCACGGCAATAAATATGAGAAAGGCAAAGCAAAAGAAAAATTTATACATTAAATTTTTCTTTATGGATAAGTAGTAAAGGAATATCACAATCAATATCAATATCACAGGACTGATTATAGAAATGATATGCAGTCCCTGAATAATATTCCCGGCTATCGAAACAGGTGTAAAAAGGATCACAACTATTAAAAAAATGTTATAAATGCGCCTGTCGAGTTCATCTGTATGAAATGAGGCTTTCACTTTTTTAATCAAAGAGTTGATTATCATTCGTATCAAATTTAACTTTGGTCCTTATGGGGCCTAAAACACTATCATCTTATGGGTTTGGACCAGCTTTCCCTGAACGATAAGAGAGGAAAAGATCAATCCCCTGTAACCGGCAGGAGGTTTGAATTTTACAATGTTTTCACCCGCGCCGGGATTTAATGGAATTTGATGTAAGACCATGCCTTCGGGATTCGTAAATTGAATACTGGCATCCTTAATATCTTTTTGGTTTGTAATATTTACCCGGATTTCGGTTTCCCCGGAAAATGGATTGGGAAAATTCTGCTCCATCCAAATACCCCAGTTCTTTTTGATGTAGTCATTCATCCCGACGGTAATGACTGTAAATTCGTCTGATAGCAAACTCTCCAGCCCGTTCTCCACGTTCATCACACTGAAATAATATTCTTTCCCGGGATCAAGCCCTGTTAGGGTGAAATGGGAAGAATCCGTAAACGTCATGACTGTATCGAAATAAAGTGATCCTGATCCCAGGGACCTGATTCCGATCCGGTAATGCTTATAAACAGTATCATTCCCTACCATGTTGATTTGAATGCCATCCGGAAGGGCTTCGAAAACAGGTTGCGGCTGGGGAGGGGCAATTGAAAGATAACCCAGGTTAACACCGTTAGAGATCGCATTTCGCCTGAGGTAGCCCATGTCAACAAAAAACGTGTCAAGGACCCCATCCGGGGGATCGGAAAGATCAAGCCCAAGCACATCATTGCTTGTATGTTGCCGGTCGGGCGGGGTGCCGGTTCCGTTACCGTGTTCATTCTGGGAACAGAAGCGTATCGCCCTGTATCCTTTTTCCCTGAAAGGAATATGATCACCGCTCCGGTTCACACGGTCTTCCCGGATCATCATATTGATGGTCATGGGGGTTTCAAGCAATGGATTGATATCTTCTTCCTGGTGCAGCCTGATATATCTGACCAGTTGCTTATGCCTTGAATTTGCACTGGTATCATTAAACTGGGAATAGGAAAAAATCCTGACATGAGTGCTATCGATATGGTTCATATAAGGGCAGCTGGGAGGTGAAGAGGTGGCACCGCAAATTATTCCGCCCACCACATCGTTATTAAAGACTGCCATGATGGGAATATCATTATTAAAGACGTAATTCGCAAAGGCTTTGGCACCGTATAGCCCCTGGTCCTCCCCGGTTACATTGGCGAAAACGATGGTATGGTCAAAGGCGAACCTGCTCATGACCCGTGCCAGTTCCATCACGAGTACAGTCCCTGAGCCGTTATCCTCCATGCCCGGCGTGTAGCAGTTTGTATCACATGCCGATTCACACCGGGTATCAAAATGCCCCTCCACGATCAGAATTTCATTTTGGGCCGTATCCAGGCCGGGTAATATAGCCAGGACATTTTTATGATGATTTTTACCACAGATCGCTTTGTCAAAATCCATATAAGTTACCACAAGCCTGTTTTCATTGATTGAGCTGAATTCCCCGAATTTCCGGAAGATCCATTTTCTGGCCGCACCGATGCCATGATTGCTGCTGATGGTATCTGATCCTGTATTTCGTTGGTAAAAGCTGTCAAGATGCGCCAGGTAGCTGAACAGGGAATCTTTCGAGATGTTGTTAATGATGCCGGAAAGTATTGAATCCGGATTATTTAAAATCACATCAGGGGTATAATCTGCCGGGTTGTAATTACCGGCCAGGATATTTGCCGCCACAGGATTTGAAAGGGTGATATCAGTCTGGCCAAAAGATTTACCTGAAGAGGTTAAAATCACCGCCAAGTTAATACAGACAATGATTTTCCATGATAATTTAATTGAATTTGCCATAATCAGATCGGGTTGAGACAATAAATTTAACAAAAAATTAAGATATTTTTCACATTTATTTAAGAATTAATTGCTTGACAATGAGACCAATGGGCTCTACCTTTACAGGTTTCGTTCTTTAAACTTACGCCATTTCCTTCCATAAGCTTACAGAGCACGTGATTTCTTGTAATTTTTAACTCTAAACTCACGTCAGCTATGAATATTAAATTTACTTTTCTGCCTTCTATTATCGTGATTTTGTTTCCCCTGTTTCTTCAAAGCCAGGAATCGAGGGATACTTACTATTCGGTTATGGAAGTATATACCAATCCGGCAATAGATGATGGTTCAGTCATCCAGGTGGCAGGATATTATACGAACCCGGAGGTTGATATTCTGATCCATTTTTATGGTGATTATTTGAAAGACAGGCCTTTTTCACCACATACCATACTTAAACTGACAGGTGTCCAGCCGCCTGCCAATGCCGAGTATGGCGGTTACATCCTGGTTGACGGTACGGTCACTTTCGTCGATGTTCCCGATCCGTATAATCCGGAAGACACTTTGATGGCCTATCTCGATGCAACTGAGATAACAGTAGTCACCCCGGCCCCTGCAATGCCAATCTCTCCTGGCGGTATCCGAAAAGTGGAACAAAAGGGGGGGGCAGACAGCAGGGAAATATTAGACGGAGCCTGCGACCCCTGTAAATTCGCTTTCCTGCTCAGCGGTGGGGTGGATTCAGCGAATAACCATGCAAAATACTGGGAAAACCTGGTGGCTTTGTATAAATTCAAAGTTGATTCACTGGGGTACTGCGACAGCAATGTCTTTGTCCTCTATTTTAAAGGCGACGCGAGGGACGGGAGGATTCCTGCCGGCAGGGTTATAAAGGCTAACAGTGCTAAGGTCGACAGCGTATTAAACCTGATTGCCAGCCGTGTTGCCGCCTGCACTGCCGCCGGTACTCCTGCCACTTTCCAGAAGATGATCACCAATCACGGGCAAGCCGACGGGGATATTTGCCTGCTCGGTAATGACGTTATTACACCGGAACACCTGAAAGAGGAGCAGGAGGATATTGTGGATTCCTGTTGCAGGACTATTTATGATGAATTTATCCAGTGTTATGCGGGAAGTGTAGTAGATGCAGTTTCAGGCATGGATAATAAAAATAAAACAACCATATATACCAACTCCAATGCCAATGACGGGTGCGGTTACAGCCCGCATGATGCTGTTCATCCTTATTTACAGGAAAAGATAAATGCGTTGGACAGCGGGAAGAGCTATCCTGATGCTGTTGTCAGGGCAAAGCTTGCCTACGACGAGTACCTTCAAACACTTATTGATGCGTGCCATCAAGCCCTGGTGGAATGGCGGGCTCCTCCACCAGACCCGGAGGCTGCGGAACAAATAGCTTTATGGACTGCTGACAGCACAGAATTAGCCAATTCAATATGTAAGTCGAGGAATGTGACGATCGTTCCTTTCACCCATTACTGCCAGTGGAAGGAATTTGTGGTACCCCCAAGCGGGCAGGTCGTTGTTGATTTTGAAGGCGGTCCCGGAAGTTGCGGAAATGTTACCGTTTATCGCAGGGACCCCGTTACCGGTGCCCTGATCAAGGTGAAGGTATGGAACTGGAACCATCCGGGCTCTCGCGGTTATGTCCCGGGAAATGAGAAAAGGGTCATCAATGGTGATTTCACCGAATCCACGACATTCTGGATACACAACGACAATGACACTTCAAGGCTGAAAGTTGAAGTCATGGGATCGGTCAGCCTCCCTGAATCCGCTTCCAATGTATTCGCTTATCCAGGATTTTCATTTGGAGGTACTGACAATAGCTCCCTTGAATTTAACCCGATTGTTGCCCCGGGATATTTCATCCCTGATATAGAAATCATTCCACTTTCATTGCAATCGATTCCGGCCATTTTAGGGCCGGAATTTGTTCCGGATTTCGGATTCTCCTTCCAGATCGATCAAACAAATGCATTCTGGTCTGATATGGAGTTGATCCTTAATATAAACAGTGTCATGATCCCTGGTATTTTAACGATCCAATCGCCATCAGGCAGTTTGCCATTTACCCAGATTACAATTAATACACCGGGGGAATATAATGTGCCACTGGGAAATTTCACATTAAACGGACCGGAAGGTTTCATACAACTGATATCATCAGCGGGATTACAAATAGAGTTCGACGCCTGGGGATTCAGATCCCGGTTACATACTCTTCCACCAATGCCAACTGACTGGGTCGGGCTGGTTTCAAACGACTGGACGGATCCGGCAAACTGGACCAATGGCGTTCCAGGGATCTTTCATGATGTGACCATTACTCCCGGCCCGTTCCAGCCCCTGATCATGACGGATGTTATGGTCAGGAGCATGACAATTATGGAAGAGGCAGGTATAAACACTGCACCAGGAGTTAACATCAGAATTACAGGGCAATAATTATTCCAGATTCCAAATTCCAGATTCCAAATTCCAGAGTAATAATTCAACATTCAACATTCAACATTCAAAATTCAACATTATTAATACCGGTATGTGATGGCATTGATATTCATTCCGGCGCCAACGGAGGCGAACATGATCAGGTCGCCTTTGTTGAGGAGGTGGTGGCGCTCTTCGCCTTCTCCTTTGCGGACCTGGTCGAACAAGGTAGGAATTGTTGCCACGGAACTGTTGCCCAGCTTATGGATGCTCATCGGGGTGATATCTTCAGGTAATTCCCTGATCTTAAACAAGCGATAAAACCGCTTGATGATCTCATCATCCATTTTTTCGTTTGCCTGGTGGATAAAGATCTTTTTCAGTTCATGGATATCACTGCCTGATTTTTCAAGGCAGCTTTTCATTGCATGCGGCACATGGGTGAGGGCAAATTCATAGATCTTTTTGCCGAACATCTTGATATACCGGATGTTCGGGTCGGCTTCTTCATTATTGCCGGGCCCGAGGAACAGGTAGAAAGCCTCTTCTTTGCTATAAGTTGCAGCAATGGTTGAAAGAATGCCTTCTTTTTTATCTCCCTCTTTTAATTCAAGGACGCATGCCCCCGCCCCGTCGGCATAGATCATTGAATCCCGGTCATGCATATCCACGACCCTGGATAATGTTTCTGTTCCAACAACCAGGCACTTTTTCGCCAGGCCTGCCTTTATAAACGCTTCGGCCTGAATCATTCCCTGGTTCCAGCCCGGGCATCCGAAGAGGATGTCGTAGGACACACAATACGGGTTATGTATCCCAAGATTGTGCTTTATCCGGGAACCAAGGCTGGGAACCGTATCGGTCTGTATTGTGTGTTTTCTGACATCCCCGAAGTTATGGGCGACAATGATCTGGTCGAGGCTCTCAGGATCGATGCCGGCATCTTCAATCGCACGCCTGGCAGCTATTGTCCCTATGTCGGATGACACAAGTTCACTGGTTATATATCGCCGTTCTGAAATCCCGGTGATCGCTTTGAATTTCTCAGCGATTTCTTGATGAACAATTTCAAATGCTTTTCCTGCAGCATCATAAAATTCAATGCCGGAAAAGTCTTCATTGGTTACGATCTCGGTCGGAACATAGCTTCCGGTGCCGGTAATCACGATATTCTGATATTTCATTTGTTGAACGTATTAAAAATGCCTGTTCTAAGCCAGGACGGGAAAAAGATTACTGGTTAAATAAAATGTCTCTATTTGTGAAAGCAATGCATTGACTTCTTCCAGGGAACCCGCTTCCATCAGGGCCACCTTGAACCGTTTAAACTCAGGGTATCCCTTAAAATATTCGGCGTAATGCTTTTTGATCTCATTAAGCGCAACACGCTCTCCTTTCCATTCGACGGATTTTTCAAGGTGGATCCTGCAAACACTGACCCTTTCCCTGATATCCGGGGGCGGGAGCTTTTCACCTGTAGCGAGATAATGCTTGATGTCCCTGAAAATCCATGGGTTTCCATAACTGCCGCGGGCAATCATGAGCCCGTCGACATGGTAATTGTCTTTGAAAAATTTTGCAGCTTCCGGCGAAAAAATGTCACCGTTACCGAACACGGGGATGTGCATGGCCGGGTTTTCCTTCACTTTTCCGATCAGGGTCCAGTCCGCCGGTTCACTGGAACGGGTCACACGGGTCCTGCCGTGGATGGTGATCGCCTGGATACCCACATCCTGCAACCTTTCAGCGATTTCGACAATGTCTTTCATGTGGTTATCATAGCCGAGGCGGGTTTTGACCGTCACCGGCTTTTTTACGGCTTTTACTACGGCTTCGGTCATCCTGACCATCTTAGGGATATCGTTCAGGATACCGGAACCGGCGCCTTTTTCCGCTACTTTTTTTACAGGGCAGCCAAAATTAATATCAATTATATCAGGATCGGCTTCTTCCGCATAAATCGCAGCCCTGACCATGGAGTCGATATCATGGCCGAAGATCTGTATCCCGATCGGGCGCTCAAATTCAGTAAAATCAAGTTTTTTTACGCTTTTGGCCGCATCCCGGATTAGTCCTTCCGAAGAAATGAACTCGGTATACATGATATCAGCGCCGAACAGTTTGCAAACATAACGGAACGGCGGATCGCTGACATCTTCCATAGGTGCCAGCAATATTGGAAATTCAGCGGTTTCTATTTGTCCGATTTTTATCAAGATTAACGGTCGTCTTTCGAACTGCAAAATTAGTAATTTTGCCCGGCATCAACTAAAATTATGTTTCGTGAACCCCCTTTTCAATATTTATCCCCTGGCGTAAAGATCCTCGCGCTGGTCATGGTCATGATCCTGACATTCCTGGTGGTGCTGGCATTCGGTTTCGCACTGTCCATTCCTTTTTTCGGCTGGGATATGCTGAGCAATATTGCTTCTCTGACGGATTATTCCGACCCGGTCACTGTTTCCGCCCTCAAGTATTTCCAGATCGTAAACCAGGTCGGCGTGTTTATTGCACCGGCTTTTTTGTTTGTAATACTTACCAGCGATAACTTAAGAGGATACCTAAATTTTAACAAGGGAGTAAAAAGATTCAGCATCTTCTTTGGATTCCTGGTGCTGGCTGTATCCCTGCCTTTCATCAACTGGCTGGTCATGGCCAACAGCGAGATGCACCTGCCGGATTCCCTTTCCGGTGTAGAGAGCTGGATGCGCCGATCTGAAGAAAGTGCACAGCAATTAACTGAGGTTTTCCTGTCTACGGGTACCTGGTCGGGGCTGCTGGTCAATCTACTCATGATAGGCGGGCTGGCTGCAATAGGAGAGGAGTTGATATTCAGGGGGATACTTGTAAAGCTTTTCAGGGAGTGGACCGGGAGCATTCACCTGTCCGTATTTATACCTGCGGTATTATTCAGTGCCCTGCACCTGCAATTTTACGGTTTCTTCGGCCGGCTTGTCCTGGGAATAATCCTGGGCTACCTTTTTGTCTGGTCCGGTTCGCTGTGGGTCCCGGTTTTGGTCCATTTCCTCAATAACGCCATGGCAGTGGTGCTATCGTTCCTCGATAACAGAGGGATCATCAAAGCCGACCTGGATACTTTCGGCTCTTCCGATAATATCATTATCATTGCGGGTAGTTTCATACTGATGGTCTTTACGATGAGCATCATCTACCTTCATGAGAGCGGGTATTTCAATAAAAAAACCCCGGTTGATGATTAACCGGGGCGATGAATTCACTTTATTTAATGATATCGTTACTTTATCCTGGCTGTTTTCCGGCTGGAATAATTGATTTTGAAAGCACCGGATTTACGGAGTTCCTGTTTGATATCGGAGACAATCCCCATACGGGTATCACGGTCGGCTTTAATTGAAGTGGTGATCAGCCTGCGATCGGCTTCATCACGGGCTTCACGCTCGGTAGCGATAAATGCCTGGATATCCGAGATCGTTGCAAACTGGTCGTTAAGCTGGATCCTTGACTCGGTGCCGTACATGTTTTTGATAGGCTGTCCGACATAGATAAAGCTAACCAGTGATTTTTTCTCGAGTTTCTGTACTTCCGTTGCTTCCGGTAAACGCACCTTCACAATGAGGGTAGTTTCGCGCATGGTTGTGGAAACCATGAAGAAACATAACAAGAT
This sequence comes from uncultured Bacteroidales bacterium, assembly GCA_964371595.1. Taxonomy (GTDB): domain Bacteria; phylum Bacteroidota; class Bacteroidia; order Bacteroidales; family JAGOPY01; genus JAGOPY01. Next base: position 26,978 of record CAYJNJ010000029.1, read on the forward strand.
GAATACAATGTCGGGCAAGGATGCCGTGCTGATCTTCGGCATGCTTCCGGATTTTTTTTCTTTAAATCGTCCCATAATACATCATCTTTATTTAGTATTTCCGATATCTTCCGGTTCCGCTTCAGAAATTGCCATCGGGATGACGGACTGGATCGCCTCCTGCTTTTCAGCGGCGAGTTTGTCATACTTAGTCCCGAATTTCTCAACGGCCATTTCATCACGCATTTCCTGGAAGGCACGTGTCAGTTCATTCTGGACCCTGATGTATATTTCGTAAGAAGTTCCACGGTCATTTTTGAGGGAGATAACTCCTTTAGAAACGTAAACATCGCCGATCAGTTCGATCTGTTTTAATTCTTTTTCAGGCAGGTCAAGGTCGTCATTCGGATTCAGGAAGAAGGTTTTTGCATCTTCTTTCAAAGTCTGGATGTTTCCGGGTTTGCCTTCAACCAGCAGTTGATTGGCGCTATTGATAAGAACTTCGAAAATATTTCTCTGTTTCTGATCAACGGTTTTTTCGTCTTCAACCGGGGGAGGCAGTTTCCTGGTAATACCCGTATCTACGTCCATAGTTACGGTTACCAGGAAGAAAATCAGGAGAAGGAACGCGATATCGGCCATTGAGCCCGCATTGATCTCCGGTATTTCTTTTTTACTTCTCATAACCCTTGACGTTATTTAATAAATCTGGATATTGAAGTATAGATAAAAACACCAATGGCAATAATCATAATAAAATAAGTCATGATCAAACCGGCTCCCACCATTTTTACGCCATTGGCCGAAATATCATATTTTTCGAGCAAAGCGGGTGAGAACGTGTTTTTCGAAAGAACGTAGGATAGTATCCCCAGGACAACCATCACACCGACCACCATTAATAATTTCATCGAATTTTTGGGATTCTTGAGAATATTAATGAATGCCAGGACAAGGGTTACCGCACCGGATAAGATGAGGAGGAAATACATCCAGTAAAGCAGCATGTCAGGACTGCCAGAGCTCACGTAAAACAGTATTGTGAGTAATGCCGAAATACCCATGAGCGCATACAGCATCCACTGTATATATTTAAAATATTTTTCGGTCATGGCGATGGTTTATTTCTTGTATTTTGAAAGAATGTCGATAAAGGAGATCGAGCTGTCTTCCATATCGTTTACGATGCTGTCGATCTTGGCAACCAGGTAGTTGTAGAATAACTGGAGGATAATAGCGACGACCAGACCGAAAACGGTGGTAAGAAGTGCGACTTTGATACCGCCGGCAACGATAGTAGGGCTGATATCACCGGCAGCTTCGATAGCGTCGAAGGCCTGGACCATCCCGATAACCGTTCCGAGGAAGCCGAGCATAGGTGCTGTGGCAATAAAGAGGGAGATCCATGAAAGACCGCTTTCCAATCTGCCCATGAGTACCCCGCCGTATGACACGACAGATTTTTCGACCATTTCCAGGCCTTCATTGTAGCGGGTAAGGCCCTGGAAAAAGATACTTGCAACAGGACCACGGGTGTTGGCGCATACTTCTTTGGCCTCTTCTATGCCCTTTGATTCGAGCGAAGCTTCCAGTTTATTCAGCAAATTCTTTGTGTTGGTGGCTGAAAGATTGAGGTACAATGTTCTTTCAATGGAAATTGCTAAGCCAAGAATTAAGCAGAGAAGGATGGAGGCCATAAAACCTGCACCTCCCTGGATAAAGTAATTCTTCAACATCTGATGGAAACCCTGTGATTCTCCGGCAGGAGCTGCAGTTTCCGTCTGAACGGTCTGGCTGCCCTGGCTCTGAGCGACTGTGTAATTACTGAAGCCCAGGTTGAGCAGCATGGCGAGTGTCAAAAATACAACTAAACGTTTCATAGTTTAACAGATTGATTATTAACTTATTGTTTTGGTTTTACATTACTTGCGGAGAGAATGGGATTCGAACCCATGAACCGCTTGTGACGGTTACACACTTTCCAGGCGTGCGCCTTCGACCGCTCGGCCATCTCTCCCTTTTAATTTACGGTTCTACTCTCCAATTTTGCCGCTAAAGTAAATAAAAAAAGTATTAATTATTTTTCGATTTGAAATTTATATGAAATCTAATCTATGTTTATGTTATTATTACTGAATCAATTGGTTTTGAGAATCTAAACCGTGCTAATCTCACCCCTTAACGAGAACAGCAGCAATTTCTCTATCTCCTCCTTTCCGAGGCCTGTACCGAAGAGGTACATGAGTTTAGCCATCGCCGATTCTGTAGTGATATCATGGCCTGAGATCACCCCGGTCTCGCCAAGTTCCCTGCTGGTCAGGTATTTGCCCATTTCCACTGATCCCGACTTGCACTGGGTGACATTCAGCACAATGATCCCTTTCCTGACCGCCTGCCTGATCTCATCCAGGAACCACTCATCGGTCATTGCATTGCCCGAGCCGTAGGTTTCAAGAATAACGGCCTTTAACCCGCTAACTGATAATTGGGCTGAAACGACGTCCCTCGAGATTCCCGGGAAGAGTTTCAGGATGGTGATGTGATTATCAAGCCGGGTGTGGATTTTTAAGGTCTTGAAATTGGGTTTGAGGATTGCGCTGTGATTGAATTTTATGTGGACCCCGACCTCGGCCAGCGGAGGATAATTGCCGGAAATAAACGCGCTGAAATTTTCAGCATTGAATTTGAAGGTCCTGTTGCCCCTGAAAAGCTTATTTTCAAAATAAACGGCCACTTCAGGGACTACCGGTGTGTCAGCCTGCCTGGCAGCGGCGATTTCGATGGCAGTCACAAGGTTTTCATGCCCATCGCTCCGGATAATGCCCAGCGGAAGCTGTGAACCGGTCAGGATAACCGGCTTGTTAAGGTTCTCCAGCATAAAACTTAAGGCTGATGCGGTGTATGCCATGGTATCCGAACCGTGCAGCACGACAAAGCCGTCGTACTTTTCATAATTCTGACCAATCACCGTCACCAGCTCCACCCAGTGCTGCGGGTTCATATTCGATGAATCCAGCAGGGGGTTAAAGGAGTAAAAATCGATATGGTAATCAAATTTGCCAAGAATGGGGATCTGGTCGTAGAGCTCATCACCGTTCAGGGGGTGAAGACTGCCCGTCGCCTTGTCCCTGACCATGCCGATCGTACCGCCAGTATAGATTATGAGAATATTGATTGTTGTGAACATTGCACTTTTTTAAAATTCCAAATACCAAGCACCAAATACCAAATAAATTCCAAATTCCAAATTCCAAATTCCAAATCTTCAAGCCCTACGCCCTATGCCCTATGCCCTATGCCCTACGCCCTAAGCATTAATTTTAAAGAGTTTAATTGCATTTCCGGTAGTTGTTTCTGCGACTATTTCCAAAGATACGCCTTTAACTTCTGCAAGCTTTTTTGCTATTTCCGGAATGTAGGCGCTTTCATTCCTTTTCCCCCTGAATGGCACCGGTGCCAGGAATGGGGCGTCGGTTTCGAGAAGGATATGGTCCAAAGATATTTTTTCTAACACTTCCGGCAATCCTGAGTTCTTGTAAGTCAAAACCCCGCCGATGCCGAGTAAAAAACCCAGGTTGATGATGTGTTCGGCCTGTTGCAGGTTACCAGTGAAACAGTGAAAAACTCCCCTAAGGCCGGGCTGGTAAACTTCGTCGAGAAGTGCGAATATTTCATCGAAGGAATTCCGGGAATGGATGACCAGGGGCAGGTCGTATTCCAGTGCCAGTCCTGCCTGTATGCGGAATGCCTCCTGCTGTTCAGGGAAATACGTTTTATCCCAGTACAGATCGATGCCCATCTCGCCGATGGCGCAGAACTTCTCCTTTTTCAGCCAGTCTTTCACGATTTCCAGTTGCTCCGTGTAATCTTTCCCGACGGAAGTCGGATGAAGCCCCATCATCGGGAAGCAGTTTTCCGGGAAATCATGCACCAGTTCCATCATCGGCAGGATGCTGTCTTTATCGATATTGGGCAGCATCATATACCTTACATTATTTGCAACCGCATTGCGGATCACTTCATGCCGGTCGGCATCGAACGCGTCAAGATAAAGGTGTGCGTGTGAGTCGGTAAGGATCATGGCGGCAAAATTAGGGTAAAATCCCGGCGAAGTTTTACTTTTGTAAAAAAAGCGGCTTTGAAAAAGATCCTCATCATCAGGTTCAGCTCTATCGGCGACATCGTGCTCACCACGCCGGTTATCCGCTGTATCAGGCAGCAGTTGCCGGATGCGGAGATCCATTTCGCCGTAAAAAAGATCTTCTACCCGGTCCTTAAAGCCAATCCTTATATCGATCATTTCCATCTGCTTGAAGATGACCTGGCAGGCCTGACACAAAAGCTGAAGGCGGAGAAATTCGATTTTATTGTCGATCTGCACCAGAGCCTGCGTTCAAGGAAGATCAGGCTTTCTCTCGGCGTCCCATCGAGGGGCTTTCACAAGCTGAACCTGCAGAAATGGCTGCTGGCAAAATTCAAGATCGACCTGATGCCTGACATTCATATCGTCGACCGGTATTTCAGGGCTGCGGCCCCGCTGGGTGTGGTGAACGACGGCAAAGGGCTGGAATATTTCATCCCTGAGGAAGACGTTTATGATTTAAATGACCTTCCGGAGCTTTTTCGTCTGGGATACACTGCCTTTGTAATCGGGGCGAAACATGCCACCAAGCGTCTCCCTGAACATAAGATCATTTCCATCTGCAAAAAACTTGATAGTCCCGTCATCCTGCTGGGAGGGCCGGAAGATGTTGATAGTGCAGAAAAGATCGAACAGGCCTGCGGTCCCAAAGTCCTGTCCTTATGCGGGAAATTGAACCTGAACCAGTCGGCTTCACTGGTGAAGCAGGCAAAGTCTGTCATCACCCACGACACCGGCCTGATGCATGTGGCCGCGGCTTTTCATAAACATATCGTTTCCATCTGGGGAAACACTGTTCCACAGCTCGGTATGTACCCGTATATGCCCGGCAGCGAGGAGAAATCGGTGATAGTTGAGGTAAAAGGGCTGAAATGCCGCCCCTGCAGCAAGCTTGGCTATGATAAGTGCCCGAAGGGGCATTTCCGGTGTATGGAGGAGATAAGCGAAGACCTCACCCCCTGGCCCCCTCTCCATTTGGAGAGGGGGAAGGCTCCGCAATAACGTTCGATTTTGTAATCCCTATATAAGTTTCTTTATTTAGAAACGAAAAGTAGTCAAACCCCTTAATTTATAGTACCTTTTCCCCCTCTCCTTTTGGAGAGGGGGTTAGGGGGTGAGGTCAAAGGTCGTTGAGAAAAGGATTGCTATACGACTCATACCCGATTGTAGTTTCCGGGCCGTGGCCGGGGTAGACTTTGTAGTCGTGGGGCAGGATGAGCAGCTTTTCGCGGATACTCTTCATCAGCAGATCATAATCGCCGGTAGGAAGGTCGGAGCGGCCGATGCTCTGGGCGAACAGCACGTCGCCGGTGATCACGAACCTGTCGGCATGGCTGATAAAGCACACACTGCCATCGGCATGGCCCGGGGTCTCGATAACAAACAACTCCGAATTTCCGAATTTTATAACCTGTCCCTCCTTTAACGGAAGTTCCGGATCGATGGTTTCCAGCTGGTCGAAGCCATATATAAAGCCTGATTTTGCAGAATGCCGGATGAATATGGTCCCGTCGGGGTGTGCTTCGGGCTTTAAGCCGTACTCGCGGCTTACAAAAGCGAGCCCTGCGATATGATCGATATGGCAATGGGTATTGATCAGCCTCACGGGCTTTAGCCCATTCTCCCTGATAAAGCCGGTGAGCACCTCTTGTTCTTCCGTGCCGTAGCACCCGGGATCAATAATGGCACATTCTTTGGTTTCATCCCAGAGAATAAAAGTATTGACCTGGAAAGGGTTGAAGGGGAAGCGGTGAATTTGGAGCATAAAGGAGCTGATTAATTTGCGTGGCAAAGATATTGGAAAATGGAAATTGGAAATTAGAAAATCGAAATTCAGATTAAATGATCTCCTTTCTGATGCCACAAAATCACAAAAACACTAAAGAACACAAAATCATGTTCATTGATAGATCAATTTTTGGTGATATTTTGTGTTTTGGTGCTTTAGTGGCAAATAATGGCCATCAATACCAATGGTCAACTAAAACCATTAACCCACATAACATTTCTGCATATTTTTAGTTTAATTTTGGAAATTAATTCCGTGATTCAGCCCAATGAAGACGAATACGCTGAAAATAAGAAGAATAATGATGATGACAGCCCTTGCTGCCATCCTTGTTTTTCTTGTTATTTCACCCGTTCAGGCGCAGTTTTATAACGGTACCCAGATGAGCTTCGGGAAGAGCCGTATCCAGTACAAAGAGTTCCTGTGGACCTATTATAAATTCGAGGATTTCGACATCTACTTTTATCTCAATGGCCGTGAATTAGCCGTTGCAACGGCAAAATACGCCACGGAGCAGATCCCGCTAATGGAACGTAAACTGCAGACCGGCCTGGATCATAAGATGCAGTTCATGGTCTATAATAACCTCACCGACCTGAAGCAGAGCAATATCGGCCTTACGACCGAAGAGCGCTATAACACCGGTGGCATCACCTATATCATTGGCAGCAAGGTTTTCCTGTATTTCAGCGGCGATAACCGGGATTTTGAGAAGCAGATCAGGGCCGGTATCGCGAAAGTCCTGCTCAACCAGGCTTTTTACGGATCAAGTGTGGGATCGCAGGTGAAAAATTCCACCCTGTTCACCATGCCTGCATGGTACCTCGACGGGCTGGTGTCGTACCTTTCGGAAGACTGGAGCACGGAGATCGATAACCGCGTGAAAGACGGCATTATCACAGGGAAATATAAAAAGCTGAATAACCTGGTCGGGGAAGATGCGCTATATGCCGGCCACATGCTGTGGAAATATGTTGCCGATAAATACGGTGCGCAGGCTTTGACAGATATCGTTTCTATGACCCAGATCAGCCGGAGCGTCGACAACGGTTTCCTTTACGTAATAGGGATATCTTACAAAACACTAGTCACCGAATGCCTGAACCATTTCACGGCGATTTATAAAGCTGAAGAAGAGGGGAGGAGCACGCCGGAAACCACCTTCCTGAAGAAGTCAAAGAAGAATGTCGTTTACAGCCAGTTCAAATTCAGTCCGGGAAAAACCCATGCCGTTTATGTTGAAAATGAAGATGGCCGGTACAGGATCGTCACCAAAAACATTAAAACCAATAAGAGACTGGTAGTTCACCGCGGCGGTTTCAGGCTGGAGGAAAAGATCGATTATTCCTACCCGCTGGTATCCTGGAACCCTACCGGCAAAGTACTTACCTATATCATTGAAAAACAAGGGGAAGTATATCTTTATTTCTATAATTTCGAAGAAAGGAAGAAGGAATTCGTTATTCTTTATGAATATGAAAAGGTCATCGATTTCTCATATTCAGCCGACGGGCGCTTCATCATATTCTCTGCCGTGCAGAAAGGGCAGTCGGACCTATATCTTTATAATATAGCCGCCGCATCGGCCAAACAGCTTACGAACGACCGTTACGACGACCTGAACCCGGTTTTTGCCGATGGTGCCAGTTCCATCTTATTCGCTTCCAACCGTGAAGACGAAAAGCTCAGGTGGGAAGAGACCGAAGATGCCCCGGTCTCGGTTTCAAAAAAGACCGACCTTTTCCTGCTGCTGCAGGGCAAACAGGAAAATAAGCTGCGAAGGGTAACGAACACTCCGCTGGGAAGCGAATGGAAGCCTGTGATGACCGACAAGGGCCGGTTTGCCTTCCTCAGCGACGAGAACGGGATCAATAACAGGTATTACGGCAGGTTCGACAGCACCATCAGCTATGTCGATACCACTGTTCACTACCGGTATTATTCCGAAACATATCCTGCCACAAACTACTCGCGAAACATCCTTGAGCATCATGTAAGCCCAGGTTCGCCATGGCTTTCGCAGATCGTGTTTTCCAAAGGGAAATACCTTTTGCAGCCGGAAGAGCTGGCAACCGGCCAGCCGGATGAGGAGATAGGCCTGGAGCAGACTTCGTTCCGCACCGTGCTTGTTAAAGAGGCTGAAATTATCAAGGAGCAGGAAATTGAGGAAGAAATTGCCAAATCTTACGGCGAATACACGAAACGCTTCAAAAACGTTTACTTCAAGGACCAGGAAAAGGAGGAAGCCGAACCCGACAAGCCTGCAGAAATCGATATCGATAATTATATTTTCGACCAGCAGGTAACGATCACCGAAGGAGGACAGGATACTGTGCAGGCCGTGCAAAGCGGGACGAAAATCACGGTCAGTGATGAAACCGGATTTGTTATCCCGAAACGGCTCAATTACCGTGTAGAATACTCCATCAACCAGATGGCGGCCCAGCTCGATTTCACATCCCTTAATTTCTTCTACCAGCCTTTCGGCGGCGGCGATAATGGCCTCAACAATTTAGGGCTGAACGGCTTTTTCCAGGTCGGGCTTACCGATCTGCTTGAGAACCACCGCATCATCGGCGGGTTCAGGATGCCACTGAGCATCGATAATATCGAATATCTTTTCAGTTATGCAAACCTTACCAAACGCCTCGACAAAGAGATCATGGTGGTAAGGCAGGCTACTGAAAACGAATACTATATCGGGCTTTACACCTTTGTAACCCGCTTCCGGTCATACCAGCTTTATTATATGCTGAAATACCCGTTCTCGCCGGTCTTTGCAATAAAAGGAACGGCCAATGTCAGGTACCAGAAATCGACATTCCTTTCTACCAACGACCTGGCCCTCAAAGAGCCCGACATGAGTGAATACTGGGGAGGGCTGAAGGGTGAGATGATCTACGACGATACCAAAGAAATAGGGATTAACCTGATGACCGGCACACGGTGGAAGATCTTCGGGGAATATACGCAGGTGCTTGGCCCTGAGGATAAAAGCATGTTCGTAGTTGGTTTCGACGCCAGGAATTACCAGCGTATCCACCGTTCGTTCATCTGGGCGAACAGGCTGGCTGCCAGCACATCTTTCGGGAAGAACAAACTGATCTATTATATGGGGGGCGTCGATAACTGGCTTGCACCAAAGTTTGATGTCGGGACACCCATCGATTACACGATGAATTACGCTTACCAGACACAGGCGACTAATATGCGCGGCTTTTACCAGAATGCGCGAAACGGGAACAGCTTTGTGGTGCTGAATTCAGAACTGCGCTTCCCTGTTTTCCGCTATTTTTATAACAGACCGCTGAAATCCGACTTCGTGAACAATTTCCAGCTTATTACTTTCGGAGATATGGGATTGGCCTGGGCCGGTAAAGATCCTTACTCCGACGAGAACACCTTCTATATCCGTTATGTGCAGGACGGCTCCCTCTGGATTAAAGTAAGGGAGCAGAAAGAGCCGCTGATCGGAGGATTTGGCTTCGGGGCACGGACAAGGCTGCTGGGATATTTTCTGCGTGCCGACGTGGCCTGGGGCGTTGAGGACAGGCAGGTGAAGGAGCCGGAGTTCTATCTTTCGCTGAGCCTGGACTTCTGACAGGCAGTAAATCAGTGATTCGTGGTCATTTGTATCATTCGTTTCATTCGTTTCATTCGTGTTCCGATAATGGAACACGGATAACACGGATTTGACGGATCTACACGAATTTTATGAAAAAAACATTGTTGAAAACTAAATCCAAATAAATATTTGGAAGAATCTAAGATATTGAATATCAATATAAAGACGCTATTTGGCATGATCTTTTTGAGTCAATAAAATGGCGAAAAAATTATTAAATACTGTTGAAAAATACCCAGTTTAACATGTATGGTGTTTAAAGCCAGCAAACTACAAAATATCAACGTATTAATGTTGAAAAGTTGATTGGACTTTTCCGTTCTTCTTATTGTATTTTAGCCTGACGATATTTTCCCCCGGTCTGTTTAGTAAATCAGTTGAATCATAATCGTATAGAGTGTATTTTATTTTAATCCAGGTGAGATGAAGGAATTGGAAAAGACCCTTTTCGACAGTTTGCAGAAAGAAGAAGAACAGAATCAGGCTGTTAGCCAAGGCAGCGATTATTTTCAGGAAATGTTGGTGCATCGGCAACGACCAGACATGGAGGAGTCAGAGACGCAGAATATTGTGGAGATGCATGATATTGTTGAGACGCAAAATATTGCGCCTCCACCGGAGGATCGTCCGCATGCCGACCTGAAAGCATACACCTATGAAGAGGTGCTGAAAGAGGCAACAGAATATTTTAAAGGGGATACGCTTGCTGCGAATGTCTGGATCAATAAATATGCGCTGAAGAACAGCGCCAACCAGCTTTTTGAGAGGACACCGGACGATATGCACCGCAGGCTGGCCAGCGAAATCGCGAGGGTTGAAAAGAACTACCCCAACCCGCTCAGTGAAGATGAGCTTTTTCATCTCCTTAAAGATTTTAAATACATCGTTCCCCAGGGCGGTCCAATGGCCGGCATCGGGAATAATTTCCAGATATCATCACTATCAAACTGCTTCGTGATCGGGAACAAGGGCAACTCCGATTCTTACGGCGGTATCCTGAAGATCGACCAGGAGCAGGTGCAACTCATGAAGCGCCGCGGCGGCGTTGGCCACGACCTGTCGCACATACGCCCGACCGGCAGCCCGGTGAAGAACAGCGCGCTGACCTCTACCGGCATCGTCCCGTTCATGGAGCGATATTCCAATTCCACCCGCGAGGTGGCTCAGGACGGCAGGAGGGGGGCGCTGATGCTCTCCATTTCCAGCAAGCACCCTGATGCCGAAATGTTCATCGATGCAAAACTGGAGCAGGGAAAAGTTACCGGCGCCAATGTCTCGGTGAAGATCGACGATGAGTTCATGCAGGCCGTAAAGAACAATACGCCTTATGTGCAGCAGTTCCCTGTTGATTCTTCGAAACCGGTGTTCAGCAAGGAGATCGACGCGATGAAGCTCTGGAACAAGATCATCCACAATGCCTGGAGATCGGCTGAACCCGGCGTACTTTTCTGGGATACCATCAAGCGGGAAGCCGTTCCGGATTGCTACTCCGACCTGGGCTTCGCCACCGTCAGCACCAACCCCTGCGGCGAGATCCCGCTCTGTCCTTACGACAGTTGCCGGCTTATCGCTATCAACCTGTACAGCTACGTCGACGCGCCATTCACGCAGAACGCCACTTTCAACGGCCCTCTGTTCGCCCAGCATTCGAGGCACGCCCTCCGTATGATGGACGACATCATCGACCTGGAACTGGAAAAGATCGACAGGATTCTCGCTAAGATTAATGCAGATCCTGAAGTGGAAGAAGTCAAGCATATAGAGAGGAATTTGTGGGAGAACATCCGCGAGAAGTGCATCCAGGGTCGCCGCACCGGCATCGGCATCACCGCCGAGGGCGATATGCTCGCCGCACTGGGCCTGCGTTACGGCTCCGACGAAGCCATCAGCTTTTCCACCGAAGTGCATAAGAGGCTGGCGCTCGAAGCCTGCCGTTCCTCGGTTGAGCTGGCAAAAGACAGGGGTGCATTCCCGGTTTACAGCGCCGAAAGGGAGAAGGACAACCCCTTCATCCTCCGCATCAAGGAAGCCGATCCGAACCTTTACGAAGACATGACGAGGTACGGCCGCCGCAATATTGCCATGCTCACCATCGCCCCGACCGGCAGCGTGAGCATCTGCACCCGCACCTCTTCCGGTATCGAGCCGGTGTTCATGGTTTCCTACCGGAGAAGGCGCAAAGTTAACCCGAACGACATGGATGTAAGGGTAGATTTTGTGGATGAAATAGGCGATTCATGGGAAGAATACAATGTTTTCCATCCCAAATTCGAAGAATGGCTGACGGTAAACGGGTATGATCCTGTGACCGTAAAGGCCTATCACGAAGATGAGCTGAACAAGCTTATTGAGAAATCACCATACAACAAGGCCACCTCCAATGATATCGACTGGCTGAGCAAGGTAAAGATGCAGGGCGCCGTCCAGAAATGGGTCGACCATTCCATCAGTGTCACAGTGAATGTACCCACCGAAACCACTGAGGACCTTGTGAGCAAGATCTACATGACGGCCTGGGAAAGCGGCTGCAAAGGGATGACCATATACCGCGACGGTTCCCGTTCCGGCGTTTTGCTAAAGGACGACAAGAAGAAGGAACCCGAAAAAGAAGTGCAGTTCCACGAGACCTCTGCCCCCAAGCGCCCCAGGGTGCTCGAAGCGGAAGTGCTGCATTTTATGAACGACAGCCAGAAATGGGTGGCCGTGATTGGTATCCTTGATGCCCGTCCTTACGAGATCTTTACCGGCGAGGCCGAGGGCTTTTTCGTGCCCGACTGGGTCAAGACCGGGCAGATCATCAAGAACAAGCTTGACGATATCAACTCCCGTTACGATTTTGTCTACACCAACAAATACGGCTACAAAGTGACGATGGAAGGCCTGTCGATCCAGTTCAACACCGAGTTCTGGAACTACGCCAAGCTCATCTCCGGCATTTTGCGCCATGGTATGCCAATTCCTTTCGTGGTCCATTTAGTGGACAACCTCCAGCTCGAGACCGAATCCATCAACACCTGGAAGAACGGTGTGGTCAGGGCCCTGAAAAAATACATCCCCGACGGAACGAAAGTCTCCAAAGAGAAATGCCCCAACTGCGGCGAAAAAGACACCCTGATCTACAAAGAAGGCTGCATGACGTGCACGGCGTGCGGGGACAGCAAGTGCGGTTGATAGCATAACAGAAAAGGCCTCTATCCTTAGAGGGTGGGGGCCTTTATTGGGATTTGATATATGTAAAATGGGAGGATGTGATTGAGAGTGAGTAGGGTTAGGGATTTGGGAAGGGATGGAGGTATTGTTAGCGGGACGTTGGCAGTTATTTTAAAAAAGAAACTTACACAATAAATATGGCACTACCAGATCAATACCTAATTACGACAAAAAACCTTGACGCATTTTTAAATTCGCTTTTGAATGCACAGGCACCTGCAAGGTTTACAAATAAATTTCTTGAGCAACTTGAGTTTAAAAGCACAAATGACAGATTATTGATTGGTGTTTTAAAATTTCTAGGGTTCATAGATGGAGGAGGAATTCCACAAGACAGATACTTTAAGTTTCTTGACCAAACTCAATCTAAACAAGTTTTGGCTGAAGCAATAAAAGAAGCATATGCTGACTTATTTACGGTGAATGTCAAAGCAAATGAGATGAGCGTAAACGACATTAAAAATAAGCTCAAAACGTTGACACAAGGTCAGAAATCTGACAAAGTTCTTACACTTATGGCAAATACATTTAATGCTCTTTGCAGTTATGCAGACTTTTTAAAACACCATTCTAAAGAGATTGTTTCTTTAAAGAAAGAAACACATTATACGGAAGAAGCATCAAATCAAAATGAGCCGCAAAAAATGACACATGAATTGATTAGTAAAAATATAACGACAGAAATGCATTATAATATTCAAATTCATTTGCCAGAAACTCGAGATATTACGGTTTATGATGCGATCTTTAAAAGTCTTAAAGAACATTTAATATAATGAACGGGGACAATTTGTATTCATTCGTTTTTAAAGGCATCTTGACAGAAGAAGCACTAGACAAAACAGAACGAATTAAAAAATCAAAATTTGGAAATGAAGAATTTAAGAAACTTCATTTGACTCTTGGGATTGAAGAACTTGATGAAGATTTAGTTATTCAAGCAAAGAAAATGGCTATTGTTTACACTGCTATTTGTGCCTTTGAAAATACTGTCAGGCGTTTTGTTTCAAAGAAACTTTTGGAAAATAAAGGAGAAAATTGGTGGATAGAATGTGTTTCTGAAAAAATAAGAACAAAAGCAGAAAGTAGAAGAACAGAGGAAAGCAAAGTTAGGTGGCATACACCTCGTGGCGACAGTATTATTAATTATACAGAATTTGGAGATTTGCTCTCAATTATTAGATCAACAGACAATTGGACATATTTTGAACCGCACATTAATTCAATCGAATGGGCTGACCAGATAATTAGAACATTGGAAAGTTCAAGAAATGTAATTATGCATAGTGGAGAGCTTGTCAATCAAGATATTGAGAGAATTGGGATGTACATTAGAGATTGGTTGAACCAAGTCGGATAATAAAATCTACTGCCAACAGCAAAATATAATCAATTGCCGTTTTTCGCTCGGATTATGTAACAGCCTGCGCCGCTACAACCTCGGTGCGGTACGACAGTGAAGAAGCCCGCAATCGGCAACTGCAGACACTTGCGGAACGTTGGCAATAATTAAAGATGGAACAGGCAGAGTATAATATAAAGAAATTTTGTGCCTTAAAAGGCATACAGATTACTAGAGAAAGAGAAGTTCAACATGGCAAACAGTATACTCTTCATTCTCTTGGCGATACTGTTCATCTGATTACTTTTCAAAGGAATAATCTTGTTCAAGGAAAAGAAAGTAAACTAAAAGAAATTATTAAATCATGGGCAGACAAATCGGAACCATATGATGAAGGTGTAAGAGCTGATTTACCTTCTGGTTGGAGAGAATGGAACGAGGAGGCTAATTGGATAGTAGATTTTCACAAAAAATACGGAATACCTAAAGAAGAAGATTTGAACCATAGATATATGATTCGAAGAGAGGTGCTTTTTCATGATTACATGTTCAGAAATGGTTCATTAAACGCAATTACATTTGAAAAATTTGAACGAATTGTGAGAGCTTGGTTTAAAAGAAACTGTTTCATGAATCACAATATTGATAAAATAATATCTAGTTTAAAAGAAAGAGTTAACAAGGGCGGGTACATTTTTGACCTAAATCAAGAAAATATTCCATTTACAATTGCAACGGACATGTTATCTGAAGAGTTTGCGAATAACTGTCCGAACAAATATTTAAAATTAGGGGTGTGTCCTCAAACAGAAGAGCAACATTTTGATTGTTTAAGTGATATCGTTGATGCTCTTTACCCGTACTTTACTGACAAAATGTTATCGTACACAAAAGGTAATCTAAACAAGCTTATTTATAGAGATTATGATTTAAAATGGACTAGTATTTTACCAAGCACCCCTATTGAGGAAAAAATGTCTGAAAGCCTAATTAATGCTGGTATATTGACCATTCCTCAATATCAAGCTTGGGACGAGAAACATAGATATAACCTTGACTTTGTAGTTAAAACTCCTCAAGGATTGAATATTGCTGTTGAATGTGATGGTCTTCAATACCATGCAAGACCTTCGACTTATATTCATGATAGAAAAAGAGATAGGTATTTGCAGAGCAAAGGATTTTACATGATGAGATTTTCATCTGTTGAAATTTACAATGAGATGGATTCAATATTAAAAGAAATTGATGAAGCATATTGGAAAATTCAAAAGAACAAAATAGACTTAAGAAAACCATATCGGATTAGTTATTTTGGATATGGAGAAGAAGAATAACAATTGCCAACACGCGGTCATTAGTAATGCGGGGCGTTGTGATAAATTCCTCACACTTCCAGTTTTTGAGCGTTTTGTCCCGCACCAAGTTTTGTATTATGGGATACAATTGCAGTTACACAATCCGGCACGTTTCATACCCACGAACGTTATGACAAAGGCGCTTCTAACCATATTATTTATTCTTCTGACTTCATTTAGCCAGGGGCAGACGGTCCCTCATACACTAAGTGATACTCTAATCAAAGTTGAAGTTAATAATCAATTTGAACTTGAACTGCAAACCATCACGGATGGTGGTCATAGATTGTTTTTAGAACATATTGACACCACAGGGATTCAAATCATCTTTAAAGATCCTGTCAAGAAATCAAGAGACCCCTGGATTGGAGCAGGCAGTTATGAAATATGGACATTTTTAGCCCTGCAAAAAGGGGAGTTTGTTTTAGAATTCTATTACAAACGACCACGGGGAAATGACATTTTGAAAAGGATAAGGCTCAGGATTATTGTTTATTGATACGCATTCGCACGTTATCCCTATGTGTTTCCTGTATGCCCTAATGTGCCTATGTGGTAAAAACCAAGATGGCATGGAGCAGGAACTTTTCATTGACATCAACAAAACGATGATCATTTTTACATTAAAAATTTAGGAAACTATATAAGAATTAGGACAAACTTCTTTGGAAAGTAGGAATTAGATAAATTTTCAGTAATTTGCCAGGTGCTTTAAAATAATAACTGAACAAAATCCAAACCATTTTTAACAGTTCAAATTTCACTATGAAAAAGTTGATTTTTATTTTTATAATGTTATCTGTAGGTGTGCTAAATGCCCAAACAGATAAAAATTTTATTCTTAGAACAAATTTCGGTTACAGTTACAGCCATAAAGACAGGTTGGATGCAGGCAATGGAATTGCCTCAAGCGGTTATTATGGGCAAATCAACAATGATTTTACCGTGGATTTTAGAGCCGGCAAAAAATTAAAATCTAATTTCTACTATGGGTTAGGTTTTTCGTATAATGCTTTAAAACAAGAAATTAATCCAGAAGAGGATATTCCAGATTTCGACTCTTCTTCAGGATATACCATTAAAATTGAAAATTACTTTCAAGGTGTGTCTACAAGTAAAACATATAGTCCTGTGATCTTTTTTCAGTATTACTTTAATATCACAGATAGGTTTTTCGTAAGCATCGATGCGTATTCAAGATATGATTATAGAATATCAAAAAGTGAGTCTAATTATAACACTCTGCAGTACATCGATTCTACTTTTGTAGTAACAAACTCTTCCTATTTTGAAAGCACTAAGCAATATTTGAGTTTTGGGATCTGCCCTTCTTTAAGATTTAGTATTATAAAGAACCTGGGAATTGAGTTTATATTCGGATCCCTTGAATATAAACAAAAATTGTCAGATTCCCGATTACCCGATGATATTAAGAATACCAATGAATTCATTTTTGGATTTAAACCCGAAAATTGGTTGATTGGATTTTATCTGGAATTATAAATTTACCACATCTACCTGCTTCGTATAACAACAAAATCAGCTTTTCGCAAGAATGTATCCCCTACGGGGAAAGCGATTTCCGGGGGCTGGCTTTTCTACAATATTTGATCCGCTACGCGGAAAATGATTAGATAGAGAGCCGGCCTGGTGAGAGAGATGAGACTTTAGGACGAGAAGACTGTAGGACGGGAAGACGGGATGACGGG
>CAYJNJ010000030.1:0-44098 GCA_964371595.1 uncultured Bacteroidales bacterium
GTTAGCCACAAAACTGCCATAATATTTTTTCTGGTCGGTACGCTGGATGTTTCCATTCCATGGGTAAATCCTTCTTTCGACCACTCTTTCATAAAGCGTATTCCCGATCAGGCCCAGGGCGGCAAATTCCCATTCGGCTTCGGTTGGGAGCCTGTATTTTGGCAGGAGAAGCCCATCCTGGAGATTAACGGCCCTTTCGCCGGTGCTGCTGGGATCGAGGTTTGCTTTAGGTTTATTTACAAGTCCGACATATTGACCGGCAAGGTATGCATCGGTGTTGAAATTATCACGGTTTTTCTGGTCAGGGTCAAAATCAAGGACACCTTCGCTGATAAGCAGCATTTCATTGACACGGTCGGTCCTCCAGAGGCAGAAGTCATTTGCCTGCACCCATGTTACACCGACAACCGGGTAGTCATGGTACGCGGGATGACGAAGGTAATTTTCAACCAGGGGCTCATTATATGCAAGCTTTTCACGCCACACCAGGGTATCTGGACGGGCATTCCGGATGACGGCAGGAAAGTCCTGTCCGAAAACGCGTGTCAGCCAGTAAAGATATTCGAGGTATGCGAGGTTGCTTACTTCGGTCTGGTCCATATAAAACGAGGGAACCGTAACACGGCGCGGGATATTATCCCAGTCGTAGGTAAGGTTTTCGTTATTGGCGCCCATAGTGAAAGAGCCACCTTCGATAAGAACGAGACCCGGACCCGTGGATTGTTCCCTTGTGGAGGCCACTTCAAAGCCTCCCAGTTCAGGGTTGTTATATTCCCACCCGGTTGTTCGGGAAGCTTCCTTTTTACAGGAAGCCAGCATTGCAAGTAAGACGCCTGCGTAAACGACTGCGCTTAAATTCCTTAATCTGATCATATAAGAATTCTGTTAATTTTCGATGTATACATAACTAAAAGCCCGGGGCATTTATTGCACGAAGCTTCCTTCTTTTTTCAATACAATTGAACTGCCATGCCAGGGAGACTTCGTGTGACCCACCTGTATTGCTCTTCAGTTTGGAAAGGGTTATATCGTAACTATAACCGATTTTAAGGTTTTTATAATTGATTCCGACGAGGACAATTATTGCGTCTGCATTTTCGAAATTGTGCCTGAACCAGGTACCGATCACGATTGGGAGCCGAATTACGTAGACCCCGGCATTCAACTGGTGAAATTCGCCCTGTTGCTGGTACAGCAGGTTAGGGGCAATATAAAACTTCGGTTCAGTATCTTCGGCAAACCCAAGGCCACCGCCTTCGAGGTTGATATTTGCCCCAATGTGACCTGTGATTTTCATCGGGAGCTTATTTTCAACCTGGTCATAAAAGGCCATATTAGGTTCTGTAAGATGATGGACGGCCACTCCACCATGAATTATCCCTTTCCATCCGAAAACAAGCCCGGTAGAAAAATCAGGGAATATTACGGAATTGCTGTTTGGTGGGGTTTCTCCGGTTGGCAGGACAAAGCCTTGCTGCGGATCTATCTGGTCGCCAAACTGAAGCAGGTCCCAATTCAGGGTTTTCTGAAAGAAAGTCCCCTGGATTGCCATGTTTACGTATAAATTTTCGGCGGCCTGAAAGCTGAATGCATACATCACCCCGGCCTGGGTTGTTTTCAAAATACCGTCACCGGCATCGTCCATATTCACAAGAACGCCAATTCCGCCATGAAGCTTAGGGATGTATTGGTCGAAAGAGGCATTGTAGTTAAGAAAACTCTTTGCAAGGCCCGGCCACTGGTTCCTGTAATTGATGACGGCTCGCGGGCATATTTCAGCCCCGGCCATAGCGGGGTTCAGGTATAGCGGATTAGCATAGAATTGGGAAAACTGGGCATCCTGAGCGTTTGCCTGGTTGTTGAACAAAATCGTTGTTACAACAGTTAATAGGATGAGTATTCTTTGCAGCATCAATCCGGCCTTAAAATTGAGGGTACAAGTATACAATATTTTTTTAATTCAAAAAATTTTTTTCTCTATTTATTAGCTTTACAATATAAGCTTGAGAAAATCGTTTTCTTTTTTTCATACAGTTCATCTGTGGGCGCGACTTTCAACCAATTAACAAAAATACAAAATATGAGATCAACAGGGCTTGTGCTGATTTTTTGCGTGATTTCCTTGTTCCTGACTGCCGGGGAAAATTCTTACCATCAGGTAATTTCCTGGAATGAGTTGCAAGAGTTCAGGATCAGTGAGACGGAAAATCTTACTAAGGCTAACTTCAGTGGCGCTTCTTACCGCCCGGAATCGGGTGGACTTCCATGGTACAGCACTTCCTTTCCACTCCCAACACTGGCTTGCTCTGTTTCTGCAAGGATTGAAAATGAAATTTACGATGCCGTCCCGGAGGGATTTGAAAAAATATCCGGACTGGAACTTATTGGGGAAGAGCCTGTTGTATCGGCACATATCAGTTATGACCGGAAGATGCCTTACGCAAACTGCTCATTTATTCCGGTACGTGTCAATCCCTATAACGGGCAGTATGAGATACTGCTTTCTTTTGACCTTGTCATTACCTTTGTCGAAGGTCCGGAGGCTTCAAATTCCTTACGCTCAGCCACTTTTGCCAATTCAGTACTGTCTGAAGGCGACTGGTACAAAATAGCGGTGACCCAGGAGGGGATACACCGGATCACTTACGATGACCTTCAGCAGATGGGGATAGACGCTTCGTCTATTGATCCGCGAAACATCAGTATTTATGGTAACGGGGGAGGGATGCTGCCGGAATCGCTGAATGATTTCAGGCATAATGACCTGGTTGAAAACAACATCTTAGTCGTAGGTGAGAACGATGGGAATTTTGATCCCCAGGACTATATCCTTTTTTACGGGCAATCACCTCACCAGTGGAAGTACCAGTTTTTCAGCCAGGTCTTTCAACATGAACAAAATATTTACAGTGATTCGACCCATTATTTTTTAACGATTGGACCCATACAGGGGAAAAGGATTGAGCCATTGGCTTCAGCGACAGAACCTGCTGATGTCTATGTGAATAAATTTACGGATTATGCATACCACGAACTTGACCAGCACAATCTCGCCAACATCGGCAGGGTTTGGTACGGTGAGGTTTTTGATGTTACGACAACGTATAACTACGATTTCAATTTTCCAAACCTTGACCTAACGAGTCTCGTTTATTTCAGGGCTTATGTGGCAGCTAACTCGGAGGTTAGCACATCATTTAAATTCTCTGACGGCAATACGGAATTTATGACGGCCAGCATCAGCGGCATACCGGCCTCTGCAACGACCGAGGCCAGGCCTTACATCGGAAGTGACTGGTTTACGGCAACATCCAATGATATTAATATCCGGATTGCATATCAGAAAGTCATTTCCAGTTCAATGGGCTGGTTGAATTTTTTCGAACTGAACGTGATCCGTAACCTGGTATTTTCAGGTGCACAAATGTCATTTCGCGATCCGGTTTCCGTAGCCCCGGGAACCATTGCAGAATTCACCCTGGCGAATGCACCGCAGGATGTCACTGTCTGGAATGTTTCCGATCCTACCCGTGTAAGGTTAATGGAAACCATACAGTCGGGAAATAACAAGATATTCAGGATTGCCCATGATACCCTGGCCGAATTCATCGCTTTTAACGGCAGCAGTTACCTGCCCGTAACTTTCATCCAAAAGGTAAACAACCAGAATCTCCACGGTGCAGGGCCTAAAGATATGATCATCATTACCCATCCCTTATTCAGGGAGCAGGCTGACCGCCTGGCTGATTTCCATGTTCAGCAAGACGGCCTGAGTGTCATGGTGACGGAAATTGACGAGGTTTATAACGAATTTTCGTCCGGGTCCCAGGATATCACGGCCATCCGGAACTTTATGAAATACATTTACGACAATGCCCCGGCAGGAGAGGAACCGAAATACCTGCTGCTTTTCGGGGATGCTTCTTTCGATTATAAGGACCGGATTGATAATAATTCAAATTTTGTCCCGACCTGGGAAGATGAAGAATCACTTGTCATTGTCTATTCAATTGCTTCGGATGATTATTACGGTTTCCTTGACGGGCCCGGTGATGACATGCTCGACATTGGGATCGGAAGGCTTCCGGTGCAAACTGAAGAGCAGGCTATTCTGGGTGTTGACAAAATCATCCATTATGCAACCAACACGGTTGTTACCATGAAAGACTGGCGAAATTACCTGTGTTTCGTTGCAGATGATGAAGACGGGAATCTCCACCTGAGGCAAGCTGAAGAGATGGCATCCTTTATCGACACAAATTATGGTGTTTACAATATTGACAAGATATATATTGATGCTTTTCCGCAGGTTTCAACTCCTGCCGGGCAAAGGTCGCCCGATGTCAACCTCGCGATCAATAACAGGATCGAAAAGGGCTGCCTGGTCATGAACTACACAGGACATGGCGGTGAAGTCGGCTGGGGACATGAACGGTTCCTTGAAAATTCCGACATTAATTCATGGACCAATTTTGACAGGATGCCGATATTTATTACGGCCACCTGTGAATTCAGCCGTTATGACGACCCGGAGAGGGTTTCAGCCGGGGAGTACGCATATCTTAATCCCACGGGAGGTGCTATCGCCATGTTCACCACGGCAAGGGCGACCTTCGGAGGATCGAATTTCAACCTTAACACAGCCCTGTTTGATTATATGTTCGAGGAAAACGATGGCGAATATTACCGTTTCGGTGACCTGATAAGGCTTGCAAAGAATAATGGGGGAGTTGACAGCAATGATAAAAAATTCATCCTCCTTGGTGACCCGGCGCTTCATCTTGCTTATCCAAAGCATGATGTGTTTACGACAAAAATTAATGATGAAGAGGTATCCTCAACTGCAGACACATTGCAGGCTTTAAAGAAGATTGTCGTAGAAGGGGAAGTTGTGAAATCTACAGGGAGCGGCGATAAGTTTAACGGTACTGTGTACCCGATAGTTTTTGACAAAGCATCCATCATTAAAACACTTGCCGGCGATCCTACCAGCTATGAAAGCAATTTCGAGCTTCAAAACAACATTTTATATAAAGGTAAGGCACAGGTTGTAGATGGTAAATTCAGCTTTACTTTCATTGTTCCAAAGGATATAGCATACAATTACGGGTTTGGGAAGATAAGTTATTATGCTGCCAATGAGACTGAAGACGCCCATGGCTATTACAGGAACATACTCGTCGGTGGGCTTGACCAGTCGGTTGAGCCGGATATCACAGGCCCTGGGGTGGAATTGTTCATGAACAACGAATACTTTGTTTTTGGCGGCATCACGGATGAAAATCCGGATTTGTTTGCCCTGGTCCGGGATAATAGCGGGATCAACACTGTCGGGACCGGGATCGGTCATGATATCGTTGGCATACTGGATGGCAATACAGATAAACCCATCATCCTTAATGATTTTTACGAATCGGACCTGAACAGCTATACAAGTGGCGCGATCCGCTATCCCTTTTATGGCCTGTCAGAAGGATTGCATACACTATCGCTTAAAGTATGGGATGTTTATAACAATAGCGCCGACGCCTATATTGAGTTCAATGTAGTTCTGTCTGATCAATTTATTGTTCAGGATGTCATGAATTATCCAAATCCTTTCAGAACCGGTACTTATTTTGTTTTTTCACAAAACCAGGGAGAAGGGGATATGGATGTCTCGATACGGATCTATGACCTTTACGGCCAGGTTGTCAGGACTATTGAAAAGGAACTCTATATGAGCGGATACCGGTCTGAGCCGATTTACTGGGACGGGAGTGATGAATCTGGCGGTACATTATCAAAAGGTATGTATCTTTACCGTATCATCGCAACCAGCAATGACGGCAGGGCTGATGATAACACCGGGAAGCTTATTTTAATCAAATAAGTGAAGTTTTTTTCACATACAGGCAACCCTTTCCGGTTATTGAGTGTCTACACTAAAAACTAAACATGCAAAAGATTTATAAGGTACTCCTGGTGATTCTTCTTCCGGCCCTGTTATTTCCACTGAAAACAACGGCACAGGATGAAGGCTTGCGGGTTAAGGAAAACCTGCACTGGCAACCTTCGAAAGAAATTGTGAAGGGCCATACTATCCTTTGTTTCGAAGGGGCTGTTAACCATGACAACTTCGGTTTTTTGCCTGTTTACCAGTATATCCTGCCGGCAGACCTTGCTGTGCAGGTATCAGGAGCGCAATTAGAAAATGAAATTTATGAACCGGCCGGGGAACTTGATCCTGAAAATTATCCAGATATTGAATTGATCGGGGATGAGCCCGGGATCATAAGCTCATCATTTCAGACAAAACAGGGGCTTCAGCATTGCATCTCGATTCTGCCTTTAAGAAAGGCCAATGGCCAGGAGGGCTATGAAAGGCTGATTTCCTTTGAACTGGTTATCCAAACCCGCGAGGCAGCCACTACTCCTGTAACAATGACCAGGGAAGGAAGCAGTTTTGGTGACCATTCTGTCTTAAGAAGCGGGGACTGGTACCGGCTTGCTGTATCAGAGACCGGCATTTATAAAATTACTTACGATGATCTTGCCGGAATGGGAATTGACCCTGACCAGGCCGATCCGAGGAATATCCGGCTTTTTGGCAATGGCAACGGGATGGTGGATGAATCCAATTCGGGGCCGCGTATAGATGACCTGCTTGAAAATGATATTTATGTTGCCGGTGAATCCGACGGTAAGTTCGATCCGCAGGATTTCATCCTGTTTTATGGCGAAGGCCCTGTCGTTGTCAGGCACAACCCGTTTTACCTGCAATATGAGCATGAAATCAATTTTTATACCGACAGCACTTACTACTTTTTAAACACTGGAAATACAGCGGGAAAGCGAATTTCAGAAGCCGGGGTGTACACTGTTGAGCCGACTCACGAGGTAACGACATTCCAGGAACTTGCCTGGCATGAAGAAGATAAAGTTAACCTGATCAAATCGGGCAAAATATGGTACGGGGAGGTTTTTAACACCCAGGTGGATTACACTTTTCCATTTTACCTGAATGATATCGACATCAGTGAGCCGGTATACCTTAAAATTAACCTTGCAGGCCGGTCCACGACGAAAACCATTTTTAATGTTTCCGTTGACGGCGACTTTATTACAGAACTTGATATCCCGTCAGTCCTCCTGGGGTCGCAGATCTACGCGCGGTCGATTGTTTCCAACTATGAAATGATCTATACCGATGATGAAAACATGAACCTTGATGTATCATTCGTGAAACCGGGAACTATTGACGTTGCATGGATGAACTATGTGGAGGTGAATTATATCCGACATTTACGCTTTGACGGTGGACAGCTCAGTTTTCGGGATAACAGGCCGGTTGGACAGGATAATATAGCCCGGTACCATATACAAACTACCGTCCCAGGTATAAATGTCTGGTCCGTTTCCGATCCGGAAGATATCTCCACGCAATTGATCAGCCAGGAAACCGGCGGTTTTTATTTCCAATACCCCGCAAATACACTGCAGGAATTTATTGCTTTTGACGGAACTGCATTTTTCACCCCTACTTTTGTTGAAAAAGTTGAAAACCAGGACCTCCACAGCCTTCAACCCGTTAATTATGTAATCGTAGCTTACCCATTATTTCTTGAACAGGCTAACCGGCTGGCAGATTTTCACAGGCAATACAGCGGAATGTCGGTTTATGTGGTCACTCCCCAGCAGATTTATAATGAATTTTCTTCGGGGGCACAGGATGTCAGTGCTATCCGTGATTTTATGAAAATGCTTTACGACCGGACAGAAAGCGGTGATGATTTAAGATACCTGTTGCTTTTCGGCGATGCTTCCTTTGATTATAAAGATATTTATTTAGAAGACAATAACCTGGTTCCTACTTATGAAGCCAGGGAAGCTCTGAAGATTGCCGCATCTTTTGTAACGGATGATTTTTTTGGTTGCTTTGATTATGATGAGGGGAGCAATGCAGCAGGCACTTTGGATATCGGTATTGGAAGATTCCCGGTTAATTCCCTGGAACAGGCTGAAGCCATGGTCAGTAAGACAATTGATTATATGTCGCCGATACGTGCTAAATTCGGTCCCTGGCGGAATTCGATCTGTTACATCGGTGATGATGAAGATAATAACACCCACCTTGGCCAGGCTGAAGGGCTTGTAGAGATCACAGATTCGCTGGGAAAGGTTTTTAATGTCAATAAGATTTATCTCGACGCATACCAGCAGCTGAAGACCCCCAGCGGTTACAGGTACCCTGATGTCAATGCAGCTATCGACAGGAATGTGACCAATGGTTGCTTAATCATGAACTATACGGGCCATGGCGGGGAAATTGCCTGGGCTGATGAGAGGGTGCTTGATATCCCTGCCATTCAATCCTATAGAAATATAGATAAATTACCCGCATTTGTCACGGCGACCTGCGAATTCAGCCGTTATGACGATCCCGGGCTGGTTTCTGCGGGGGAATTGGTATTTCTGAACCCGGACGGAGCTGGTATCGGGTTATTCACCACCACAAGGCTGGCTTTCTCCCAGTCGAATTATGCCTTGAATAAGAGGTTTAACAATGATGCCTTCATAATCGACAGCATTACCGGTGAATATCCAAGAATGGGTGACCTGCTGAGGGTATCCAAAACGCCATCGAACCAGAATATAAAGAATTTCGTCCTGCTGGGGGATCCTGCACTTTTGCTTTCATACCCAAAGATGAGGGTCCGCACCTTGGACATCATTAATGAGGCTAACGGTAAAGCTGCCGATACGCTGCATGCCTTATCCAGGGTAACCATTACCGGCCAGGTGGAGGACCTTAACGGGAACCTGCTGGAAGGCTTCAATGGGCTGGTTTATCCTTCAGTCTACGACAAGCCTGTCCGTTACCAGACACGCGGTAATGACCCGGCAAGCAAGATCGTCGATTTCTATATCCAGGACAAGAAAATATACGAAGGGATTGCCACTGTGAGAGGAGGAAAATTCAGTTTCACCTTTGTTGTCCCGCTGGATATTTCTTACCAGGTAGATGAAGGCAAGATCAGTTATTATGCGTTGGATACGATACAGCTTATCGATGCCAACGGCTTTGATAATGTATTGATTGGCGGCAGTGATGAACTGGCTGTGGCAGATACCGAAGGACCGGATATTAAATTGTATCTCAATACCCGGTCTTTTGTTTCGGGTGACCTTACAACCCCGGAACCCATGCTGATTGCAATGCTTACCGACAGCAGCGGCATTAATACGGTTGGTAACGGGATAGGCCATGATATTGTGGCTATCATAGATGGGAACTACCAGGAGCCTGTAGTCCTGAATGATTTCTTTATCCCGGAAACAGACAGTTACCAGGAAGGCATGGTTTTGTACGGGCTCGGGCCATTTGAAAGCGGAACGCATACGCTTTCGCTGAAGGCCTGGGATGTGCTGAATAATTCATCGGAAAAAACCATTGAATTTATTGTTGACCCGGGGGCAAGGCTGACATTGAGCCAGCTCGTCAGCAACCCTAATCCTTACAGGGATTTCACCCGGTTCGAATTTAAACATAATAAGCCTGGATCCACGCTTGATGTCAGCATCATGATATTTAACCTTTCAGGCCAGCTTATTACAGCTCTGCACTATGAGCTGCACCCCGAAAGTACCGGTTCCGGTCCGCTATACTGGAACGGGCGCGACGCATCGGGCAATGAACTTTCCTCAGGCTTATATGTTTATCGTTTGCTTGTTGAATCGGATGACGGATATTTTTCATCTTTATCCCAAAAATTCTTTCATTCCAAGTAATAAGTAATTACAAACGGCGTTAACTATTGTATAACAATAATGTTATCAATAATTCGTTACTTTTGCACCTTCATTTTTCTATCAATAAATTAAACCAAAATTGGGAATGAAACGAGGATTTATTTTTATCTTTTTAATGACTATCGTGATTGGCTTTACTGCAGGTCAAAACGTAGACGAATGGGCTGGACAGGAAGGATCACGAGTTATTACTACTGCAGTCCCTTTTCTAATTATTGCACCTGATTCGCGGGCAGGTGGAATGGGCGAAGCAGGTGTAGCCTCTGATCCCGATGCAAATTCGATGCACTGGAATCCGGCCAAGTATGCTTTTGTTGACAAGAAATTTGGTTTTGCCACTTCTTACAGCCCCTGGTTAAGGGCTTTGGTTAACGACATTAACCTGGCTTATCTTGCCGGTTTTTATAAGATCGATGACAGGCAGACCGTTGCGATGAGCCTGCTTTATTTTTCACTTGGCGAAATCACATTTACAGATGAGTTTGGTGAAAACCTGGGAACTTATAACCCGAATGAGTTTTCAATAGATGCAACCTACAGCAGGAAGTTCAGTGAGAATATTTCCGGTGCCGTGGCGGCAAGGTTTATTTATTCGAACCTGACGCAGGGCCAGTTTGTACAGGGAGCTGAAACCAGTGCAGGGACTTCAATCGCTGCCGATGCAGCCGTCTATTACAGGAAAGAAGTCGATTTGGGAAATATTGCCAGTGAAATATCCTGGGGCATTAACCTATCGAATATCGGAAGTAAAATATCTTACAGTAAATCAGCTACCAAAAAAGACTTTATTCCGACTAATTTAAGGATAGGCGGTGGTTTTAAAATGCTATTTGACGATTATAACACATTAGCTGTGCTGGTTGATTTTAATAAGTTGCAAGTTCCTACTCCACCTTATTATGCAGTTGACTCTGCCGGCAATCCTATTTATGATGACGAGAATAATCCTGTCGTTGCAAAAGGGATGGACCCGAATGTTTCCCCGGTTGCAGGCATTATTCAATCATGGTATGATGCGCCTAATGGTTTCAGTGAAGAAATGGCCGAATGGGCTATTGCCACAGGATTGGAGTACTGGTATGCAGAACAGTTTGCCCTTCGCGCAGGTTTCTTTTATGAAGACGCAAGCAAAGGCAACCGTAAATTCTTCACCGTCGGTGCCGGACTCCGCTACAGTGTTTTCGGGCTTGACCTGTCATACCTGATCCCGGTGCAACAACAACACCCGCTGGAAAACACACTCAGGTTTACCCTGCATTTCAATTTTGGAGAAACTGCAAATTCCAAGTAAACAGTACGGGAAAAATTCTTAAGAAGGCCGGGATTAATTAAGCCGGGTCAGGTTCAGATTCGCCATTTCGAGGCGGATAGTCCCATCATCATTCATCGTGAATCCCACGTAAACCTCATCATTTTCTTCCAGGTTGATGATCCCGGAGAATGAGATATCCTGGGACTTACCGCCTTCTTTAAACCAAACACGTCCGTGCATATCATCCTGCCTGACATCATTAACATAAAGAGCGGCATCGATGATTTTTCCACCGGAGGCTATTTGTGAAACAGCAGTAAAAGATACACTGTACATGCCAGGATTCTGAACAGTTAATGTGCCTGCATCATAAACCATGGTGCTGATATCTCCGCATGCACCGGTATTCCAGGTGACATATTCCCCTTCTTCCGGGATTGAGATATTAGCATACGAACCGACAGCGTGATATTCATAGATTTCACCGTAAACACCGGCAGATGCAGGGCCATGGACGACGCTTTGCACCTGGTCCATGGTAGCAAGTGATGACCATCCGGTACCGTTCCAGAGATAGAATCCGGGATTCAGGCTATTGCCTTCGGTATTATAAACCAAAAGGCCGGTTGCCGGATTGTTGATCGGAACATTGTTGTCTGAAATACTAACCAGTGAAACCCTGGGCACAAGAAGCCCTTTGTTTGTGGCATTAATATCAAGCATTGCACTGGGATCGGCGGTTTCGCCGTTTGAATTGATTGCTACCTGGGAGAAAAGAGGTTCACATAATAGCAAAAGCATAGCTACTGAAAACAGGGGGAATATTTTCATGATTTTGGGTGGAGGGTGGGTTGGTAAAGAACTTATTCTGAAATTTGCCGCGAAAGTATAACTTATTGTTATACAAATAACATTACGCGTAAAAAATTTCTTTAAAACCAATAAGGTAAACCCTTTCCGTGGCGCGGGTGATGGCTGTATAAAGCCAGCGGAGGTATTCAGTGTCAATCATTTCATCTTTAATAAAACCCTGATCAATAAAGACATTTGGCCACTGTCCCCCCTGTGTTTTATGGCATGTTAGCGAGTAGCCGAATTTCACCTGCAATGCATTGTAGTACGGACTCGTTCTCACTTTTTCGAGGCGGAGGGAGCGTTGCGGGATATCATTATAGTCTTCCATCACCGAACTGAATAGCCTTTTCTGGGCTTCATCCGGTAAAGCCGGTGTATCAGACATCAGCACATCCAGCAGGATTTTCACGTCATGCGGAGGTTCATTCGGATAGTCGAGCAACCTGATTGTAACATCGGCAAAGCGAAAGCCATAGAGTTCCTCAATATTCCTGATGCTTTGCAGTTCTATGAGGTCGCCATTGGCAATAAAGCCCGGACCGGATTCCGGATCAAGCCAGTGATAGTTGTTGCGGACAACCATCAGGCAATCCCCTGCAGAGATCTCACTCTCAAGGAAAAGGATCCTGTTCCTGATTTCCTTATTGAACATGTTTGCCCTTTTATTGGATCTGCAAATGACCACGGTCTCAGATGGGCCTGCTGAAAAAGCCGTATTGAGCAGGTCTTCCAGTTCAGCGCCTGTAATCTTTATTACATCTTTATGATTATTTATCCTGAAGACAGGAAATCCAACAGAACCCGTTGATATAAAATCACGCAACCTTGTGGCATTGGATAAAATTCCCGATTCAAGCGATTGGCGCATCACTTCCGTCAACTCATAGCTGAAGATTTTCAGTTCATAACGGGCTTTAAGGAATTCGAGGTCGAGGGCGGGGCTTACTGGCATGCCAACGGGGGGGAGCTGGGCAGAATCGCCGATCAGCATCAGCTTACAAGCCTCTCCTGAAGCAACATATTCCATGAGATCGTCGAGAAGGTTCCGTGAAGAGAAGACCTGGTCCCTGTCCTGCGAAGAACCGGCAATCATGGAAGCCTCATCCACGATCATGATGGTGTTTTTATAAAGATTTTTCTGGAGGATGAGAGAAATGCTTCCATCACGGCCCACACGCTGGAAATATATCCTTTTGTGGATGGTCCAGGCGGGTTGACCGGCATAACCTGCGAGTACCTTTGCCGCCCTGCCGGTAGGCGCCAGCAATACTGCTTTTTTCCGGACCTGGGGGAGGGACCTCACCATTGCACTGATAAAGCTCGTTTTGCCTGTACCGGCATAACCCTTCAGCACAAAGACACTCCTGGGGGAGGGGTCAGAAATGAATACACCCAGCCTTTCAGCCAGTTCCCCCTGCCCGTGAGTCGGCTCAAAGGGGAAAGCGGTGAGGATGGCGGTGGTGAAAGGGTTTGGCATTATTGGTTAATTGTTAATGGTTATTGGTCATTGGTCACTGGTCATTGGTCACTGGTCATTGGACTTCTGTCTTCTGCCTTCAAAGTTACCAGTTTTCCTGTAAGTACGGAAATGAATCGACCGCTAACACATCTAAACATGTCAATATGACAGATGAATTGAAGATGCTTCAAGTGGCCTGGTAATTGATCATAACAGGCCAAATTATTAATCAAAATCTTAATCATTATGGAAATTTATTTTGCTGGTAATAAGCAGGTTTTTGCTGATTTTAATGGATTTACAGTTAAAACAGACCAGGCTGTAAGGGCCGGAGGGGACGGGGCGTTCCCGGAGCCATTCGCCCTGTTTTTGGCTTCATTGGGCACTTGTGCCGGGATTTACGTGAAATCATTCTGCGATCAGAGGGGCATCCCGACAGATGGTATCCGCCTGTTCCAGGAGCCGAAGTTCGATCCGATCCGCCATATTATCGGGGAGATCGATCTGAAAATACAGGTTCCCGCCGACTTTCCTGAGAAGTACGACCAGGCGCTGGTGCAAACGGCCAGCCTCTGCGCTGTGAAAAGGCACCTGAAGGAGGATATTGCGTTTAAGGTGGTGGTTAGCAGGTAGAGTCTTCAGTCTTCAGTCTTCTGGTTTTAAATTGCAGTTCCTTTAACTACCGGGTCGCTGCCGGGGCCAAGGGAATCCAGTCTTACCTTAATGAACTGGTTATGGGGGTTTGCTGCTGATTTGAACTCCACAGGGATGTAGTGCTGCCCGTAGCCCCTGGCAAGGCCGGTCTTTGGATTGTATTTCTCGACCAGGACGACCTGTTCTTTGCCTAACATTGAATGGCGGTACAGCCTTTTGTTTTCTTCGGATATTTTACGGATGATAAGGCTGCGATTTTGCTTTTCATCCTCCGGGATTTGTTCTGCCATCCTTTCGGCCCGCGTTCCGGTGCGGGTGGAATATTTAAAGGTGTGGATATGGGAAAATCCAATCTGGCGCGATATTTCGCAGGAGCTTTGAAAATCTTCTTCAGTTTCGCCCGGAAAGCCCGCAATGATATCGGTTGTAAGATTAAAATCAGGATATTCCGACCTGATTTTTTCAACCAGGTTAAGAAATGTTGTGATATTGTAAAAACGGCGCATCAGAAGAAGGATACGGTCGGATCCGCTTTGCAGGCAAAGGTGGAGGTGAGGGGTCATTTTAGGATGGCTGAAAAGCCCGAAAAGCTTATCACCAAAGCCTTCCGGCTCGATTGACGAAATGCGCAGCCTGAAATCGCCGGGGAGTTCAAGGATTTTTTCCACAAGCGATTCAAAGTTCACGCCTTCGTGGTCGTATCGGCCGATATTTACCCCTGTCAGAACGATTTCTTTATATCCAAAACCGACAACATCATTGATATTTTTAAGGATGTCGGCTACCGGACGGCTGATGGCACGGCCCCTTACCCTTGGCACAATGCAGTAGGTGCAGAAATTGTCGCAACCATCCTGTATCTTGATGAAACTGCGGGTATGGAAAGTTTCATCGGCGGCTTCAAATCCAAAGAGATCCTTATTAAAATTATCGGGGCTGACCGTTTCGCCGTTAAAATGAGATTCGACGAGCTGAAAAATGGACGTTTTCTGCGCATTTTCCACGAAATAGGTCACACCGTTGAGCTGCTGCAGCTTCTCTTTCTGCCCGTTGACCATGCAACCGGTGACGATCACAACCGGCTCCCCGGCTTTTTTCGTAGCCTGGTTGATGGCCTTTTTTGATTTTGCATCACCCTGGTTAGTTACAGTGCAGGTATTGACGATGCAAACGTCAGCATCCTCAGCATAATCGACCACTTCATAATCATGGCGCCTGAACTGAGCTGCCAGCGCATCCGTTTCGAACTGGTTCAGCCGGCAGCCGAGGGTTTTGAAGGCGATACGTTTGCTCATGGTAAGTGGTTATTGGTGGTCATTAAGTAGTCATTAAGTAGTCATTAAGTAGTCATTAAGTAGTCATTAAGTAGTCATTAGTTAAAGACCGCCGACTGCTGACCGCTGACCGCCGACCAGATCTCCTTCCACAGAAAACGCCGTTGCCGACTTGATCCTCACATTGATGAAAGTTCCAATGAGGGAATTATCTTCGGATTGAAACCTCAGGACGATCTTTCCTTCTGTCAGGCCGGAAAGATAGCCATCTTTGCGGTCTTTGCCGGTAACAAGGACGCGGAATGTTTTCCCGACCATCTGACGGTTCAGTTCCAGCGAATATTTCTGGAGTTCGTTCGTCAGGCGGCGGAACCTCTCTTTTTTTTCTTCTGAGGGGATATCGTCTTCCCATCTTGAGCTTGCCGCCCCGGGGCGGGGAGAATACTGTGCAATATAAGCCATGTTGAAACGGAATTCTTCCATGGCGTTCATGGTGTTTTCAAACTGTTCCTCCGTTTCACCGGTGAAACCCACGATGATGTCTGTGAAAATGGTTGCCTGGGGGAGGGTTTCCCTGATTTTACGGATAACCGACCGGAATTTATCAACGGAATATTTCCGGTTCATCCGGATAAGAACCTTGTCATCGCCCGATTGCAGCGGGATATGGATCTGCTTGGCGAGGCAGGGATAAGCCGCAATAACATCGATCACCTCATCCGACATGTCCCGCGGGTGGGGCGAAGTAAAATAGACCCAGAATTCTTTGCCCGACGCCAGCCCGATTTCGCCGATCTGTCTTAATAATTCCGGGAAAAGAATTTCCTCACCTTTTTTATCCAGGCCATAAGAATTGACGTTCTGTCCCAGGAGGGTAATGGATTTATAATTCCTCCCGACCAGGTCTTTCACTTCATCAAGGATTTCGGTGGAAGGCCTTGAGATTTCCCTGCCGCGGGTATATGGCACGGCACAGAAAGTGCAGAATTTGTCGCAGCCGTTCTGTATCGGGATAAAAGCTTCGAATGGCGAATTATAATGGGGTGAAATGTGCCAGAAATCACGGATGCTCTCATTCAGTTGCATTTTAGCCGCCATCGCCTGGATGGAAGCCGGTGTTACAACCCCGTACTGGTGAAGCATATCGGGGAGCTGGTTCAGCTCGCTGACCGGGAAAACCAGGTCGAACAGCTTAAGAAAGCGTTCTTTATCTGCCGGAAGGATGCAGCCTGAGATAAAGGTGATGAGGTTTTTCTTATTTTTCTTCTTATTCCACTGGTGGATCTTCGAATAGACTTTATCGATCGACTTCTGACGGACGGAACAGGCTATAATGCCCAGTATGCTTGCCTCTTCTTCCTTATCGGTCCAGGTATAACCCATCCCGTCGATAACGGTCCTTACCCGTTCACCGTCGGAGATGTTCATCTGGCAACCAAGAGTTAGAAGATGGTAATTCATCAGAAATATACTTCTGCAAAAAGATTTTCAGATGGTACACCCTGCTGAAGCAAGATATCGTACGCTTCGTGGATCATTTCACAATTTCCGCAGAAATAGCAAAGGGTATTTTTATCCTCAATAGGATTTGCCCTGAGGTAATCGGTGACACGGCCCTGGTAATCGCCTTTATTATCACGTGAAGTGCAGAGGATCAGCCTGTCCTTGTCATACGCATGCTTTTCATATGCCTCTTCGGCATACCTTACGCCATGCAACAGTTTGTAATTCAGTCCTGGGTACGACCTGACGAAACTGTGAAATGGCGCAATGCCGGTACCACTGGCGATAAAGAGGTATTTTTTAACAGGGATATCTTCATTTTTAAGGATGAAGTAGCCAACCGGATTTTCAAAGTTCACCGGTTCGCCCGGCTTCAGCTTTTTTAATTGTTTGGAAACCATTCCTTCCTTTACTTCTTTGATCAGGACTTCAAAATAATCGTCCTGTTCGGCGCTGTAAATCGAATATTCTCGCGCCTGTAAATCGCCTTTCTTACCAAGTAAAATATGCTGACCGGCCCTGAAAGGAATATTGTTACGGTCGAAACGGAGGACATAAGTAGTGGCGGTCAGTTCACGGATGTCCCTGACTTTTAGTTTAGCAGATTTTATTAGGATATTTTCGTTAGTGCCCATTAAATTAGTGATTTGTATAAGATTGATTTGTAGCTAAATACGGCATTATGTAAAATCAATATAAATAATTTTGCAAAGAAACAAAAATTATCAAACAATCCGACAGGGTTTGTGCTCCGACGGGTAAATCCGTCGGTTGGAGCAGAAATTCCATTGCTCCGGCAGGTAAATCCGTCGGTTCGGTTGTAATGAGAAAAGAAGTATCTTTGCGGGTAGATAATCTATCCTATATTAAAACATTTGTAATTCCCCATGACTTTTAACGAATTCGGCCTGGATGAAAAGCTGCTTGAAGCTATTTCATACATGGGCTTTGAAAAACCCACCCCCATTCAAGAAGCGGCTATCCCTGAGATCATGAAAGGGCGCGATATGATTGCCGGGGCACAGACGGGTACCGGCAAGACAGCGGCATTTCTCCTTCCTATCCTGAATAAAATAACCCAAAGCGAGAATCATGATATCAATACGCTGGTCGTGGTCCCGACGAGGGAGCTGGCTTTACAGATTGATCAGCAGATACACGGCTTTGCGTATTTCCTGCCGATCCATTCCATTTCGATTTACGGTGGTGGCGGCAATGCCGACTGGGATACGGAAAAGAAATCGCTGACAGGGGGCGCAGATATAATCGTGGCGACACCGGGAAAGCTGATTGCGCATCTGAATATGGGTTATGTGAAATTTGACACGGTTGAGCACCTTGTGCTTGACGAAGCCGACCGCATGCTTGATATCGGCTTTTTCGACGATATTATGAAGATCGTTTCCTATCTGCCAAAGAAAAGGCAGACCCTGATGTTCAGCGCAACGATGCCACCCAAGATACAGGAGCTTGCAAGTAAAATTCTGCACGATCCGTTCATCATCTCAAAAGAGCTTGCTAAGCCGCCCGAAGGCGTGCTGCAGGCGGCCTACCTTGCTTTCGAACCGCAGAAAACACCGCTCATCAACAGTTTGATTGCGGGAAAACCAGAGTGCAAAAGGATCCTTATTTTCACTTCGACCAAGAGCAAGGTCGGGACGATTGTCAGGGCCTTAAAAGGGAAAGGGTACCCGGTGGAAGGGATTTCATCTGATTTTGAACAACAGGAGAGGGAGGAAGTGCTGCTGAGGTTCCGTTCCAGGCAAACAAGGGTACTTGTGGCAACTGATGTGATGAGCCGGGGCATTGATATCAAGGATATCGACCTGGTGATCAATTACGATGTGCCGCATGATGCCGAGGATTATGTGCACAGGGTAGGAAGGACGGCGAGGGCAGAAGCAACAGGTATTGCGCTGACGCTGGTCAATCCTGATGATATGGAAAAATTCCACAAGATCGAGACACTGATCGGTCAGATAGTTTATAAGATACTTATGCCACCGGAGCTCGGCGAAGGCCCGAAATGGGAGCTGAAGCCATTCAGCCACAGGCCATCCGGCCGCAAGCCCCAAGCCTCAGGCCACAAGCAGGGGTTCAGAAAGAAAGGATTCCGGGAAAAGAGGTAATCTCTTTAATTCCAAATTCCAGATTCCAATAAATTTATTAATGACAGATAGTTGTTTGAAGTTGGGCAGTTGGACGGCAGTTCCCTCCTGCGTACCAATGACAAGAGTTAAAATTCTCACCGGAGGTGAGACATATTTATAGCACGGACGAGGGAAATAAAGCAAAAGCCCCTCCCTTTAATTATGTTATATTAATGTGGTAAACCTTCACAGGGAGGGGTTTGGGGAGGGTTGTATTCATGGACGGTTTAACATTGAACTTTGAACATCGAACATATTTTGGCAAATTTTATTTTTAAAAGTCCAATGAAATGTTAAATGCTCAATGTTAAATGCTCACTGAAAAATGATTTCCTTTCCCTCCCCTTAATCCCCTCCCATGCCGATATTACCTCGCAAAACTGGATTTTCGCGGGAGGGGAAAACGATGGCTTTATTCCGCCTTTTCTACCAATATGGAACTTCTCTGAAGTTCATGCTTCCATTAAAACCAAAGAGGATAAATTTGACACAACTCATATTTATTTATTGGATTTGTTTTGTTGTCATCCCACATTGTGGAGTTTGCAAAGGTCTGAATACTCGGGAAGACGGTGTTGGCGGTTAAAAACCAGAGCGGCGCGGCATGCAAGCTGTTTGCAAATAGCAAATGCCTCAGTTGCCGCGCCGCTCTTCTCTTTTACTTCGCTCGCGGCGTCATTCCGACGAAGGAGGAATCTGTCTGCTTTATCTCACCAGCATCACCACCCCAACCCGTTCCTGGTTCCCCACAACTCCATCCACTGAAAAAACGATCTTGTAAACATACACTCCGACCGGGCAGTCTTTTCCGTTCTTTTTTCCGTCCCAACCATTAACGATGCCGTCTGTTTCAACAATAAGCCCACCCCATCGGTCGTAAATGCTTAATGTTGAATGTTGAATGTTGAATGTTGAATTCGGGAATTTTATTTGAAAGATGTCGTTAATGCCGTCACCGTTTGGACTGAATGCATTGGGAATATAAAAATCGATTTCCGGTATTTCTTCGGATGTCAGTTTCACATAAACAGAATCTGAACCCAAGCAACCTATTGGAGATTCCATCTCTACCGAATACATCCCATCGGCAATGATATCAATGCTTTCAGTGGTATCTCCGGTATTCCAGAGATAAGAAGTAAGACCTGAGCCGGCATCCAACGCATCGCCTGGGTTCAATTCCAGTGTGTCGGTTCCATGAAAAGCAGCAACCGGATTTTCGCTGACGATCAGTTCGATGCTTTTCTGATCGGTGCAGCCAACCTGGTCGGTGACGAGCAGGGTGTAGAGGCCGGCGTCGGCTGGGGTTATGCTGAAGAAGGCAGGATCGGTGCCGGTGGTGTCGCCCGTTGGATAAATCCAACGGTAAGTCAGCGGTGACTGGTTGCCCTGGGCGATGCCCATGATGGTCACGAAATCTCCTATGCAAACTGTTTTGGAATTGTCAAGTAGCATGATTGCAGGTGGTTTATAGATGGTCACCTGTCCTGTCTGGAACACAGCCGGAATAAGGTTTCCGCCGGCATTGGTGAAATAACTATCTGTTTCTCCGGTGTACCATTCCAACTCGCCCTGCCCCGGATTTTTCGTCGTGAATACCAGGTCGGCGACTTTTTCTGTCCCTGCGAATGTGACCGCATCAGGTGAATTCCAGGCCAGGTTGATTTCTCCTGCCACCTGGTCGAGCCAGCCGGTAAGACTATCAATGAGCTCCGGATGGATATTGGCAAAGCCTTTGCATTGCAGGTTAGCGGCGTTGTAGCTGAGTTTCAGGTGGAAGTTGGCTACGGAGTTGAAGTTATCGACATTAACCGGGATCAGAGCGGTAGAAGAGTCTTCGCAAAGACCATCTTCGCCGGTTACAGCATGAAGATATGTCAATATAATGTTCTTTATTTCAACTGTAAAGGAAGTATCGCATCCATTCTCATCTTTAACTTGTAAATTGTAAATCCCAGATTCTAGATTGTTAAAGGCTCCATTGTTCGATTGATAAGTTGCTCCGCTATCTATGGAATAAAAAATGACCGGAGTGGAGCCATTTGCAATGATTTCGATTATGCCATTTCCCAGGAAATCCGTTTCATCGGTGCTGTTTACCTGGGTGACCTGCGGGCCGGGAATATCCTCCAAAACAACAGGATTTGAAAGATAAAATCCAAAACATCCGCTCACATCCGTAACCCGCACCACGTAACCCGCACCAATCAACCCGGAGAAAACACTATCAGATTGGTATGAATCGCCGTCATCAATCGAATACTGCAATGCAGCACCTGATGGATTAAATCCATGCACAACGATCTCTCCGTCGGGTCTGCCGCAATGAGGTCGTGTGAGCTCAACATCCATAACCTGCAGGTTACCGGCATCCTCGATGGTATAAACCGGAGATTCCGTCTCACAGCCATTGCCATCGGTAATTGTGAGAATATATTGTCCTGCCGGCAGGCCCGTTGCATCGATGTTCGTGCCATAGTCATTCCCTGATAGATCGAGCCATTGGAATGCGTAGGGCGTAGGGCCTAGAGCAGTTAAGCCTGTAATCGAGCCACTTGCGCTGCTGCAAGTGGTAGGAATTATTACAAGAGCGGATTCGTCCAGGATGGTGGCAGGATGAAAACCGATATGAATCGTATCGAAGCCATCGCAGCCGGTTTCAGAAAAAGTAGCCCTGACCCAATATGTTCCTGTATCAGAAACTGTGATGGAAGAATTGCCGAATTGCCCCGTGGACCAGGAGAAGAAATCGGCCTGGCAGTTTGCATTCAGGGTGATCGAAGCGCCGTTGCAGATCAACGTATCATTCCCGAGGAGGGGAAGGGGAGAAGGGGAGATACCTATCTCTCTTGATGTGTGCTCATATCTTCCGGTAGGGTACCAGACATCCACTTTGACCTCATGGATGCCGGGATACTTGAAAGCGTAGGTTGGTGAAAGTTCTGTGGATGTGCTACCCGGAGCCAGCTCATCAAAATTCCAGACTATGCTGTCAGGTGCCGGAATGAAATTGGGCTTGAAATGGATCGGATAACCCTGGCATGGATCGCCTTCCCATTCGAAACGGTAGAGGTAGTCGAGAAGTATCGTTGGTAAGGTCCAGCCAGCATTTCTGCCTCCAAGATATACTCCCTGGGTATCAACATCGCAGGCTAAACCATCTTCCCACGGCTGATTGATAATCCCTAGATATTTATCCTGGTAATCTTGATTATCTGTTGAATATTGAAAATAAATTCTTCCATCATTGGAAAGCTGTAAATGATTGAAATCATTATTCATTAAAAGCCTGATTGAAGAACTTTGGAAGGATTCGGCATTTTCTATCAATTTCATATCGTACTGGTATATTCCGATTCCCTCATCAGAACCATAAATCCACTGACTGTAAAGTTTTTTTGAATCAGGTGAAATTTCACAATCTACCGGAGTAAGGTTTGTTCCCGGAAATCCGATATCCTGGTTATTCATAGTATACATGAAAGTTACAACACCCGTCCTGGCATCAAATCTATTTATTTCAATATTACTTTCACTGGGGTAAGGATGGGCGGAATAACAAGAAATCAAATATTTTTTATCAGGAGAGACCCTCATAGGGCCTGATCCTGAACTGAACTCTCTGAATACTCCGGTTGGACTGTAAACAGGAACCGGATCGACTCCGTTTTCTGTCACCTTGAAACTAACATAACGATCATCGTTGAACAATCGTGTAATCACCCAATAACCACTTCCATCTGAGTTTTTCAGGACGAATATTTTGTCCTGGGCCTTGTCAGCGGCAGTTAGTCTGATATTTTTTTCAGAGGTCACACCACCTAATCCGCCATCAAGTTCCATATCAATGACCGAATAGTACATTCCTTCAAGGAAATAATCTGTAGAAATACTGAAAATATAATACTGGGAATCTGAACCTGGTTTTGGGAAAGCAATATAACGACGGCTCCATATATCACCATGTGTACTTGGTAAGATATTGTCGCCATTCATCATCACTAATTCATTTCTGTTCCAGACAAGTTTATAGCCGAAATAAAACAAAGTATTGCCGAGAGAATCGCTCATGACCGTACCATTAAAATCATCAATTAGATTATTGATAAAAATTGGAACCGGATCGCCAGTAGTAAAGTTAAGTCCCGCACAATCGCCGAATATCCAGTTATCGGCTTCGCGCTGGGCATGAAGGCCAGTAGTGAGAAGGAGGAAGAGAGACGATAAGACAATAAGACGGTAAGACTGTAAGACGATAAGACGATAAGACTGTAGGACAGTAAGACAGTTGGATAGTAGGAATATAGGAAAGTGTGATTGTAATTTCAGGGTTTTCATCTTACATCATTATGTAGATCGTTGAGGATGAAATGGGAGGCATAAAAGTAGGATGTTTTGGATAGAATAGCAAGGATTTTCAGTTGGATAGTTGGCGGTCGGCGGTCAGCGGTCAGCGGTCAGCAGTCGGCAGTCGGCAGTTCCCTCCTGCGTCGGGATGACGGTGTTGGCGGTTAAAAACCAGAGCGCCGCGGCAACCTCACCCCTTTTGACCCCCCTGACCCCCTATTCCCCCTCTCCAAAATGGAGAGGGGGCCAGGGAGTGAGGGTAATGCGTCATTCCCTTCCGCCAGCTGGCGGAAGGAATCTGTCTGCCTGCCACACCGCCGTCATCCCTACGCAGGAGGGATCTGTCTGATTTTCAATCTTAATTATTTTGTTATCAGTTTGTTAAAAAAATTGATTTAAAAATTGATCAAATCTACATTTGTAGATGCCTTATTAGTTTAACCTTAAATCAATTTATTAAAATGAAAACAAAAATTTATCTTTTTGTGTCTTTACTATTTGTTGCAGGATCACTCGGATCGTGCATGGAGAGCAGTACGTCGAATACCACCGGTGAGCCGAAGGTGATGAGCAATGAAGATTATATCCAGCGCGGGGAATACCTTGTCACTACTATCGGTTGCAATGATTGTCATTCACCAAAAAGGATGGGGCCGCGCGGTCCTGAGATCATTCCCGAGCTGATGCTTTCGGGCTACCAGGCCAGCAGACCGATGCAACCCGTTAATATGGAAGCCCTGAAAAGCGGCTGGGGAATGTTCAACGATGACCTGACAACTTTTGTCGGACCGTGGGGACAGTCGTTTGCAGCCAATCTCACTTCAGACCAGACAGGGATCGGAAACTGGACCGAGGAGCAGTTTAAAAAAGCTTTGACCCAGGGAAAATTCAAGGGCATTGACGGGGGAAGGATGCTGTTGCCCCCTATGCCATGGCAAAACTGGACCAACATCAAAGACGAAGACCTGCATGCCATCTTCCTCTATTTGAAAAGCACACCGCCGGTAAGCAATGTCGTTCCGGCCCCTGTAGCACCAGATGCCCTGGCTGCTGCCAAGTAAGCCAGATCAGAATTGTTATTGATATGTTAAATATATTGACAAGTGCATATGTGGAAATTATATTTGCAACCATAGTTTGACATGCCAGGTCAGATTAATATATTTAGTTAAATTCTGTATTTGGATGGTGCAGATAATTCTTAAAGGGGCATTGATTACAGTCAGTGCCCTTTTTTCATATGTAATCTTGAATCTTTATAAATTACTTCCTTAATTATTTGTTAAACAATACCTTAAAAAATATTTTATAATAGATACAGATATTCACATTACTTCATATTGTTTTCATCATTATTTTTGCCCCGAATTTTAATTAAGATGAATAAACAGGTCAGGAACCGGGACAAAAAGATCGCAATGCTGCTGATTGCTGCATTTACCTGGCTTTTTATCGGTTCCCTGATCGTCTTCCACCAGGAACATGTCCTGGGTAAACATTACCAGCTTAACTGCCAGCTCTTCATTTCCCCGAAATTAAAGGATAAGAAGGAATCTGCGAACCTCTTCCAGAAATCCATCCTTAAGGTTTATGAAAACAGCACATCGGCAGGCATAGTTTCACACAACGATTTAGCAGGCGTTTACAGGACCTCATCTGAAATTCAACCCGACGCATTCGCATCATTCCTCTTACATGATGCGCTCATCACACAGGTACCCCTCCGGGCACCGCCGTTATCGTAGTTAATCCCCTGCAGGGATTTAGAGGATAGATTTTCCTCTGCGGTATTCAATCCAATACACATTTCACAGTAACAATTCACAGTATTCAATTGATTTTCAATTTTCAATTTTCAACCATCATGAAAACTATTACTATAATAGCTCTTGTTATTTCGTTAGTATTTAGCGGATTAACTCAAACTGCCAGTTCTAATCCACTCAGCAGTACACCTGATTCCGTGGTCATGGGCCCGGGATATGCCAGCGATATTTATTACAGTTTTGAAGACGGTGTCGTGGCCTCTGTTGCCCGTACCAACTGGGATATCGGCTTCCATACCACATTATGGACCGCAACGATCATTACCAATGGCGCCTCAGGAGTAAACCTTTATACATACCCGAATGCCGATACAGCAGGATGGGCATCGGTAGATACTGCCGGTATGGCAGGCTGGCCTGTGATGTACGACAATGAAGCAGAATGGGAAGACGGTGCTTTCACACGCAATGCTACCGGGCACCCGGATTACGGCTGGGGCAAGTATAATCCCATCACGCACAATGTGACCGGGGATTCGCTCTACATCTTAAAAACCCTCGACGGCAGCTATAAAAAGGTGTGGGTCCAGTATAAAGCCTCCAGCCTCAATACCTATTTTATCCGTCTTGCCAACCTCGACGGCAGCGATGACCATGTCCTTGAATTAAACATCAATCCATATACCAGCAAGAACTTCGTGTATTACGAATTTGCTACGGAATCGTTCCTTGACCGTGAGCCTGATACCAACACCTGGGACATCCTGTTTACCAAATATATGGCCATTCAGCCTGACGGCACACCTTACCCTGTCGTCGGCGTTTTAAATAATTTTGAAGTTTACGGGAACGAATTTTACCCGGTAGCCCCCAATTTTATTGATTATGCAAGTGAGTCTTTTGATTCCACGAAGAATGTGATCGGCTGGGAATGGAAGACCTTTGATATGGGCAGCTTTACCTGGACTGTAGCCGATTCCACCGCATTTTTCGTACACAGCCGCAAAAATAATGTGTACAAGCTGGTCTTCACCAAATTTGAAGGCAGCACAACGGGCAAGATCGTCTTTACGAAGGAACCGATGTCGGCCTCCGGAATCTTTGAAAATCCTTCACACACAGAACTTAATGTTTATCCAAACCCTGTGAAGGACAAGCTGACTGTTGATTTCGGCAAAGTGATCACCGGCAAGGCTGTTTACAGCATTTTTGACAATACAGGGAAACAGGTTTATTCTTCTTCATCGCAATTAAACGGGAGCCATCTTTCCATAACACTTCCCGGTACGGCTTTATCCACGGGCCTGCATTTCATGCGTGTTAATACCGAAGAGGGAACCTTCACTTCCAGGTTCATGATATACACTTTTTAGTGGTATTTTTTCGATTCATAGCGTTGTTTTCTTTGACCCTGCTGCTGGCCATTCCTGGTGGGTTTGGCCAGCAAGCGGTGGTCAGGGTATTGGATGGCAAGACCGGGCAGCCGGTCAGTTTTGCCCATGTTTGTTTTCAGCCGCTAAATGGCGGGAACCAGCTCCACTCCCTGACGGAAGAAAACGGCAATGCCCCAAACGTGGCGGAGACCCGTTCAGTTGTT
The DNA here is from genome assembly GCA_964371595.1 of uncultured Bacteroidales bacterium. Classification (GTDB taxonomy): domain Bacteria; phylum Bacteroidota; class Bacteroidia; order Bacteroidales; family JAGOPY01; genus JAGOPY01. The sequence goes on from CAYJNJ010000030.1 coordinate 26,650, forward strand.
GCCGTAAGCTATGTCGGATTTGAAACCGTTTTTGATACGATCAACGCGGGCGAAAGCACGACCATCCACATGAAACCCAAGATACAGGACATGAACGAGGTGGTGGTGACTGCGCAATACGCCCCGATGCGTGTCGACCAATCGATTTATAAAGTTAAAGTGATCAACAGCCACCAGATTGAACAAAAGGCGGCGAATAACCTAACCGACCTGCTAAGCAGCGAGTTGAACATCAGGATCGCACAGGACGGCGCCCTCGGCACCAGCATGAGCTTGCAGGGACTTTCCGGGGAGAATGTCAAGTTCCTGATCGATGGTGTCCCTGTCATTGGCCGGATGGACGGCAATATCGATATCGGCCAGTTAAACCTTTACAATGTCGATCATATTGAAGTGATCGAAGGCCCGATGTCGGTGGTATATGGATCCAATGCGCTTGCAGGTGTCATCAACATCATTACCAAAGAAAACAAAAGCACTAATCTTAGCGCTTATGCCCGGGGTTACCTTGAATCTGTCGGTATTTACAATTTTGACATGGGTACATCCTATAAAGTCAAAGATCACGTATTCTCCTTCAGCGGGGGGCGGAATTTTTTTGATGGTTTTTCGGGAGATGATTCTCTTCGTTCGGTCCGCTGGAAGCCGAAAAGACAATATTTCCTTGATGGGTATTATCTGTATTCCCTCCCTAAAATAAAACTCAAGATAAGCTCTTCATGGTTTGACGAGAAGCTTCTGAGCAAAGGCAACCTGATGGCCCCGTATTATGAAAATGCCCTTGACAGTTATTTCCTGACCTCGCGTTCAACAAACAAAGTTGAATACAACCAGAAAATCAGGTCTAACCGGTACATCAATTTAATGGGTTCATACGCTTTTTATTCCCGGAAAAAGGAGACCTATTTCAAGGATTTAACCACACTTACCGAGACGGCGACGACCAATCCCGAGGATTTTGATACCACGAGGTTTCATAATTTGCTTTTCAGGGGGACATTCAGCAAGAGCAATCCCGCCAGCCACTTAAATTACCAGCTTGGATTTGATCTTAATGAAGAAATCGGGACGGGGAAAAGGATCACGGATAATAAGCAGCAGATTGGCGATTATGCAGCTTTCCTAAGCGTCCAGTATGATCCGTTAAAATGGATGACCATCCAGCCGGGGATCAGGTTTATCTATAACACCAAGTACCAGGCCCCGCTGGTTTATTCGCTGAACATGAAGTTTGCATTCAAGGAGAATTACAGTATCAGGGCTTCGTACAGCCGTGGGTTCCGGGCACCCTCACTGAAGGAATTATACCTGTTTTTCGTGGATGTGAACCATAATGTACAGGGCAATCCCAACCTGGAGGCCGAAAATTCACATAATGTCAATCTTTCCCTTCAATATAACCGTGAGACAAGCAAATCATTTGTCGGATGCGAGGTTAATTTCTTTTATAACAACATCAACAATGGCATAACTTTAGCCCAGGCAACAGGTAACCTATACACGTATATCAATGTAGATAAATACATTACGCAGGGTGCCCAGGTGGTCATTAATTACAGGTTTTATCCCTGGCTGAATTTCAGGACTGGCGCCGGTGTGACTGGAAAATATAATTCGCTTACCCAGGAACAAGGTATTGAGGATAAATTCTATTACAGCCCGGATGCTAACGCTTCTACTACTTACAAGCTAATGAACATCGACATGAGTTTCACCCTTGACTATAAGTACACAGGCCGCATGCAGCAGTTTTATGTTGTCGGTGAGGGGCAGGTGGTCGAAGGTTATGTAAGCTCCTATAACACGATGGACTTTACTATCCAGAAGCCATTATTCAGGAACAGGCTTACGCTGGGGACCGGCATTAAAAATATTTTCGATAATACCACAATCCCGGCTGTCGGCGGCGGAGAAGGTGTTCATTCCGGTGGCACAGGTAGTTATCCTATAGGCTGGGGGAGAACCGTTTTCCTCCAGGCGGCAGTTAATTTCAATAAATTCTGATCATGCGATTATTCAACCTGGCATCGGCCTTCTTTATCATCATCCTTTTCACCGCATGTTTTAAGGAAGATGAAAAGGTTATCCCTCATGATCCCGGCGATGCGACCACGGTTGCGATTGAGCTGACCAGCGATTACCGTTACCAGGTTTATTTTGACCTTGGAAGCGGCGAAGTGGTTTCGACTAATCTTAAGAAGACCTGGGACCTTGGCTTTGAATGTTCAATTAAAGGGTGGAAAATACTCCTGAACACCTCCAATTTCATGCTGGCCGCCGGAACCGGTCTTACAGACTTCAGCATCCCACTGGATACTGTCGGGCTCCACTGGAGATTTGATGCCTCCAGCGGGAACCTGGATTCGATGGCAATCGGCAAATGGGTTGAGTATGATACGATCAATTCTTTAAAAGTTTATACCAACCAGGTTTATGTGATCGATCGCGGATATGATGAACTGGGCAACCTGCGCGGATTGAAAAAGGTCGTTTTCCAGGACCTGACCGACAGTTCATACACGTTGCGGTTTGCCGGTCTTGACGGCAGCAACGAGGGTACTTTCACGGTCATCAAAGACCCTTCGGTGAATTATATGTGCTTTTCTTTTGATGAAGGCGGCCAGCAGCTTAACCTCGAGCCCCCGAAACCCGACTGGGACCTGATCTTCACCCAGTATACGACATTGCTTTATACCGATGAGGGCGATCCTTATCCATACTTACTCACAGGGGTGTTGAATAATCCCACGGGTGTGATTGTTGCCCAGGATACACTTTACGATTTTGCTTCCATCGATCTTGAAGCAGCCCAGGGCATGGTTTATTCCAACGCACTTGACGAAATCGGGTATAACTGGAAAGACGTGGTCGGCGATGTGTCATCAGGCAATGTATCCTACGTGATCGTTCCCGGGTTAAATTATGTGATCAGGGACCGTGACGGTTACCATTACAAGCTGCGGTTTATCAGTTTTTACAGCAACACCGGGGAGAAGGGATACCCCACTTTTGAGTTCCAGAGGCTGTGAGTAGCACCAGCACAAAGTAAGCACCAAATTCCAAGCACCAAATTCCAAACAAATTCAAAATCCGAAAAAACAAATTCAAAACGTTTTGGATTTTGAAATTGAATTTTTGGACTTGTTTGGAATTTGGTGCTTGGAATTTGGTGCTTACTTAACGCAGGGTGGTATAGATTCATTTAGATATCTTCGACATTTGTAACAGGAACAGGTCCCTCTTCCCCCGTGAGATGGGAACGTTTGAGCCATCGGACATTTCGATGTACCCTCCTTCGTGGCGGATGAATTTCTTTACAAATATCATATTGACAAGGTGGGAATTGTGGGGGCGGAAGAAATCAAGATCTATCAGCAATTCCTGGTATTCCTTGAGGTTCCTGGAGACGAGATACTTCCTTTTATCGGTAAGGTAAAACCAGCTATAGCTGCGATCGGCCTCGATGCGGATGATCTCGGATGTATTCAGGTATTCGATGCCGTCGCTGGTAGGGATGGCAAGCTTGCTCGGCCTGGGGGTCCGGAGATTCTCGAGAAGGTTGCTGTAATCCAGGTTGCGGTACTCCTGGCTCGAGCGTTTTTGCTCTACCTTGCCCACCGCATCAATCAGCTCGCTGATATTTACCGGTTTAAGGATGTAGTCGACGGCACTGAACTTGATAGCCTGGATGGCATAATGATTAAAGGCGGTGATAAAAATGACGTCGAATTTTTTTTCGGGAAAGGCTGATAAGAGGTCGAAACCGCTGCCATGCGGCATCTGGACATCGAGGAAGACGAGATCGGGATGGGTTTGTGTGATCACGGAAACGCCGTCGCGGGCCGAATTGGCTGTGCCGGCCACTTCCAGTGTTGGGCAGTATTCGGCAATGATCCCCTCGATAAATTTCACCGCATCCGGTTCGTCGTCAACTATCACAACTTTCAGCATAGTCTGTTTATTTTCAGGTTATAATGGGGATATTGATTTCCACTTTTGTGCCGGCCGGTTCCTGGCTGGCATCCATAAGGTCGGTATAAACCACTTTCATGCTTTTCCCGTAGAGTTCATTCACCAGCCTCAGCCTTGATTCGGTGATATTGGTACCCAGGCTTTGGTGGTTATGGTTCTTTTGCTGCCTGAGCTCGACGGCTTTGGCCCGTCCGATGCCATTGTCTTCTATCGTGCAGATAATCTGGTCGTTCTCAAGCTGCAATTCCACCTGGAGGTAACCCTTTCCGTTTTCCTTGTTCATCAGTCCATGCGTAATGGCATTTTCGACATAAGGCTGGATCAGCATGGTTGGAATTTTAAACGCCAGGGTATCGATCTCCTCATCAACCCTGATCGCCCAGTCGAATTTCTCTTTAAAGCGCAGTTCTTCCAGTTCCAGGTAAAGATGCAGCGCATCGAGTTCTTCCTTGATCGATATTTCGGTATGCCTGCTGTTTTCCAGGGTTTTCCGGATCAGGGAGGCGAATTTAGTCATATAATTATTGGAAGATATCTTATCATTTTGAAAAACGTAATACTGGATTGAATTCAGTGTATTGAAGATAAAGTGCGGATTCATCTGCTGGCGCAGGTTGGTCTGGTTCAGTTCCGAGATGGTATGGTTCATGTCGGCGATCCGCTGCCTGGACTTCAGGCGTGCCCGGTTGATCACCGAGATCGTCACGGTGGCGATCAATGCCAGTCCGCCGATGAGCACCCAGGTCAGAAGGCGGTTGCGCTGCAGCTTAACGGAAAGCAGCTCGAGCTCTTTCGCTGTTTTATCCGCTTCATACTGGGCGCGGGCGCCCGCTAGCGTCTGCTGGTAATTCATCGAGGTGAGCGAATCACCGTAAAGGGTTGCCAGCACCTGGTTTTCGTAAGCCTGGCGGTAATCTCCGGTACGTTCATACAGCTTGCTGATATCGGCATAAAGCCAGGAAAGGTTATAAATATCATTGCTTTTTTTGGAGAGCTCAATGCTCTTGTAATAATTGTCGATGGCTTCGGGGTACCTTTCCCAGTCGCGGTAAATATTCCCGATATTGCCGTAAACATTGGCCAGGGCATTGCTGCCCCCCGGTTTATAAAAGCTGATGTTCTTATGATAAAGTTCCAGGGATTTCTCCAGGTCCCCCATTTCGTAGGTAAACCAGGCCATATGGTTCAGAGCGGCCCCCATGAGCATCGAATCACCGATCATTTCAGCAATTTCAAAGGATTTGCCATCGGCGTCGATCGCTTTCGTGAACTCGTTGATGCTGCGGTAGTAGGTGCCCAGCAGGCGGTAAGCATCCGAAAGCCTCCTTTTTTCCAGTGCAGTATCGGCATAGATAAAATATTTACCGAGGGCAGTGAACATTCCTTCAAATTCTTCGAAAATATTATATGTCAGCACTTTCCCGAACCATGCTTCCGACAGGACGATCGTGTCGTTCATGATTTGGCCGTACTCCACGGCTTTATTGAATTCGAAGAGGGCAGAAGGTACGTTACGCTGATTATAGAAATGATAGCCGGTTGCATTATGCACCTTCGCCATTTTGACCGTATCATTTTGGGCTGTGGCCAGGACAAGGGCTGTCCTGAAGGTTGAAAGCGCCTGCTCATTATCCGGTATCCTGCCATAGGCCCTGGCGACAAACAACTGGATCAGCGGGTCGACGGGGATACCGAGCTGTTCGGAAAGCCCTGCTGCCTGCTGACCGAAAAGGATGGCCTGGCGGGCATCTTTGTAAAGGTAAAGTTTGCTGAGCGATTTCAGGATTTCGATCCTGGCGGTATCATTTTCCGGCAACTGATTGATGAGGGTATGAAGGCTATCGATCTTGGCTTCATCAACCCGGCTTTGGGCAGATGAGGACATTCCCGGCAAAATGAAAAGCAGGAACAGGATAATAAAACAGGATCCGGATGTTCGGTTCATGAAAAGATTTGCAAACGATGATAAAATGCAAAGATAAATGTGATTTCATGGTAATGAAGGATAAGTTTTCAGGAGTGTTAATTTAAAGGATGGTTTGCCGGTTTGGGTTTCCACTTTAAATAAATCCTAATTTTACCAGTAATTAAAAAACCAGGTTATGAAAAGCTTTTACTTACTGTTCTTGTCGATTGTCCTTTTTTCCTGCACCGTACCCCAGCAGCCGGCGATTACGCCTGCACCCGATGAGGGACCCGCGGTTGAGGTGGTCCAGCCTGTGAACAAAGGCAATGTGGCATTCGACGATTATTTCACCGACAAAACCATGCGCTTCGATTATTTCCATACCGGGACCGCAACCGAAGAAATTTTCTCACCCGACCGGACTGTTTCCGATGGCCCCTGGGCCGGGAGCAAAACAATCCTGATCGATCCGCTGGAACTGGGCCTTTACCTTTTTGAAGTGGCCGATAAGGAAACGAATGTCCTGCTTTATTCACGCGGTTTTGCCAGCGTTTTCGGCGAATGGCAGACCACGCCCGAGGCAGAAGAAGGCTATGGCACCTTTCATGAATCGATCCGCTTCCCCTGGCCCGTCAAACCGGTGAACATCATCATGAAAAAACGCAATGCGGACAATATTTTCCAGGTCATATGGCATACAAGCATCGACCCGGCATCCCGTAAGGTAAATCCCGCCGATATTGCCCATACTGAGGTTGTCGATGTGATCTTTGACAATGGCCCAGCCGCTGAAAAGCTGGATATAGTGATCCTGGGCGACGGTTACACGGCCGTGGAAATGGGTAAGTTCAGGGCAGATGCAACAAGGATGGCGGAGGTGCTGGTGAACCAGGAGCCTTTTCTGAAAAGAAAGGCAGATATCAACATCCGTGCTGTGGAAACCCCTTCTGCAACTTCAGGCGTACTCAGGCCGCACCCGGGTGTTTTCAAGCGAACGGTGCTTTCGACGCATTACGGCAGCTTCGATTCGGAACGCTATGTGCTTGCTTACGACAACCGCACCATCCGTGATATTGCTTCTGCTGTTCCTTACGAATTCATGGTCATCCTGATTAATGAAAGGACTTATGGGGGTGGCGGCATTTACAATCTCTACACCACGGTTTCGGTCGATAATAAATTCGGGGAGTATATCATGGTGCATGAATTCGGGCACCACCTCGGGGCGCTTGCCGATGAGTACTATACTTCTTCCATCGCTTATGAAATGCCTGAAATCAAGACAGAGCCATGGGAGACCAATATTACGGCGTTGTTCGACAAGAATAACCTGAAATGGAAAGACCTGGTGGAAGACGGCACGCCGTTGCCTACACCCTGGAACAAGGAGCCGTTCGACCAGTTCGGTTACCGGATCCAGCAGGAGCGCGACAGCCTGAGGGCGGCGAAAGTGCCGGAAGAGGTGATGGAAGCGCTTTTTATGCGGCAGATGAAGCAGGAAGATGAATACTTTGCCGCCGAGCAATACCGCGATAAAGCCGGCGCATTCGAAGGGGCCGGTTACCTTGCCAAAGGGCTTTACCGTTCGCAGATCGATTGCATTATGTACACCCGGCACATGGAATTCTGCAAAGTTTGCCAGCGGGGCCTCGAAGATGTGATCGATATGTATTCCCGGTAGAAAAGCATGGACCTGCCAGGATTTTTCTTTTTTTATCTTTTTTCGATGGTGGTCGGATCGTTGCCTTTCGGCATACTTTACCTCATTTCCGATTTTCTTGCTTTTTTTTTAAAGAATATCATCGGGTACCGCAAGGCAGTTATCAGGGATAACTTAGAAAAATCATTTCCGGGGACCGATAATAAAACACTCCGGAAGATCACGGGAAATTTTTACCGGAATCTTTCGGACGTTATCCTGGAAGGGATCAAGGCTTTTACCATGTCTGAAAAACAGGTCCTGGCGAGGTACAAGATAAAGAACCCTGAATTAATGGATCCATGGATTGAAGCGGGGAGTGGGATTATTTGCGTTACCGGCCATTACGGGAACTGGGAATGGGGCGCGCTGTCTCCGCCTTTGCAGATGCCGGCTAAATTTGTTGCTTTTTACAAACCGATGAACAATCCCCGCCTTGACAATTTTGTGAGGAAAAACCGCTCACGTTTTGGTACCTTTCTTTCGCCGATACGGGAGACAACAAAAACTTTCGAAGATAACCGCGGGAAAGGGGTCATTTATCTCATGGCTGCCGATCAAAGCCCATCGAACAGGGAAGCGGCTTACTGGATTGATTTCCTGGGCAGGGATACGGCTTTTCTGCATGGCCCCGAAAAACATGCCCGCATCAACAATTATCCTGTGGTTTTTGCTGCCATCCGCAGGGTTAAAAGGGGTTTTTACGAGCTTGAATTGTCAATACTAGCTGAAGATCCGTCGGAATTACCTGATGGGGAGATCACAAGAAGATATGCAGAAAAAATGGAGGCACTGATCAGGGAAAATCCCGCCAACTGGCTATGGTCGCATAAGCGCTGGAAATTAACCCGCTGAGTACATCGCTTCGATCTGTTCCCTGTATTGTTCGGCAATTACTTTCCTGCGCAGTTTGAGCGTACTGGTCATAGCGCTGTTTTCGACGCTGAATGATTCGGTCAGCAGTGTGAATTTCGCCACCCTTTCGTAGGGGGTTAATTCTTCCTGGATCTTGTCAAGTCTTTGCTGGAACAGGTTTATAATGGCTTTATCAGCTACAAGACGTTTCCGATCAGAGGTATCAATACCAAGTTTTTCAGCCACAATTTTCAGGTGTTCGTAGGAGGGCACGATCAGGGCAGAAACGTATTTCCGGTTATCACCAACCACGATAACCTGCTCGATAATCTTTTCCTGTCCGAGCAGGAGTTCCAGTTTCTGTGGTGAAACGTACTTACCGACCGAAGTCTTGAACAGGTCTTTAATCCTGTCGGTCATTACGAGGTTTCCATTTTTGGTAAAATGTCCCTGGTCGCCGGTCATGTACCAGCCATCCTGCAGGGCTGATGCAGTTTCTTGTGGTTTTTTGTAATATCCGCGGAATACCGTCGGGCCCTTCACCATGATTTCGCCTTCCTCGCTGAATTTTACGATAACTCCCGGCATGACGGTCCCGCAGGATTCGAATTCGTAATGATCATTTTTATAGCATGTGACAGTAGCCGTTGTTTCCGTCGCGCCATAGCCGTAAGTCACAAAGAGCCCGGTTGCATGGAAAAAGCGCAGCAGGTCTTCACGGATGGCGGCTCCGGCGCAGGGCATCATGCGGATATTTTTTCCAAATACCTGCCGTAATTTTTTCAGGACCAGCTTTTCAGCAATGCTGTGTTTAAATTTTAAGAAAGATGGCAGTTTTTCCGAGTCCTTGCGGTATTCGCTGCACTTGTGGCCAGTTTTTATAGCCCATTCAAAGATCTGACGCTTGATTCCCGGCCATTTCGCAATTTCTGCCTGGATACCTTCATGAGTTTTTTCGAAGAACCTTGGCACCGTGCACATAACCGTTGGATTCGCAATGGGCAGGGTATTGATGACTTCCCTCGGATTTTCAAGGAATACATTGACCGCGCCGCAGTGCATCAGGTAGAATGTCCAGGTGCGTTCAAAAATATGGCTCAGGGGAAGGAAGCAGAGGGAGACATCATTGTCGGTAATATCCAGGCGGTTATCATGGATGCCAAAGCATTCCATGAAGTTATCATGGCCCAGCATCACCCCCTTTGGCTCGCCGGTAGTGCCGGAGGTATAGAGAATAGTGGCCAGGTCAAAAGGCTGCGCTTGTTCGTAAAGAAGATTGAGTTCAGCTTCGAAGATCGGGTCATCGCCTTTTTTCATAAAATCTTCCCAGGAAATACAGCGTTCATCGTTACATGAAGGGCAACCCGGGTAAGAAATGATATTTTTAAGGGTTCCTGAGTGATCCATCAGCGAGCGTGCCTTTTCAAGCTGATCGGCATTGCCTACGAACATCAGCGGCATTTCGGTTTCATCGACGATATATTTCACCTGTGAGCGCGAAGCCGTGCCGAAAAACGGTACAACCACAGCCCGGATTGCAAGGATACCGATATCGGAAACAGTCCATTCGAGACGGTTATCGCTGAAAATGCCGATATGCGACTCATGCCCGTATCCCAGGGCGATCAGCGCACGTGATACTTTGTCGGCATCGCGGGTAAATTCGTTCCAGGTATAGCTTTTAAACTCTTTTTCATTGACGGGCCTGAAACGAAAGACTTCGCGGGGGCCAAGGCGGGCGGCGCGGTTTCGTACCATATGGGCAATGTGTTCCTTCATCTGCGTCTGGTTAATGTAAAAGATTATATTACAGCGACAAAGGTGATATTTTTATCGATATAATCCAAGATGTAAATATGAAATGAAATAAGATTAAATTAAAAGGAAGTAAAATAAGGATTGTAGTATTTTTACCATCCTTTAAAATCGAATAATGATGAATAGTTTGAGACCCCATTTTTCTAAATACTCCACGATAATCCTGGTTATCATTTCCTCTATGCTGATATTACCAGCCTGCAAAAGCGGCAATAACCAGATCAGGCAGGCGGTGGATGCACAGCTCAAAATATATCCTGAATCCGCATTACAGGATATATACAAGAGTTTTTTCCAGGACGAATTTGGCCCGGGGCATTTGATTGAGGATGTTTCCTTCGCCAGGGAATATTTCGACCTTGAACTTGAAGATATGGTATCGCGTGGCAGGCGGGAAGCGGAACCCTGTGGAGCCGGCAGGAATTTTTACCGTGTCCCGATGGATCTTGTAAAAGATGGAATTATTAACGAGGATGATTACTTTAATGCTTTCATGGAAAGCTCTAAAGATTTTAAAGCCCCTGATATCAAAGTCTGGCAGAAAAAGTGGGAGGGTATCCTGGCAGAAATTGAAAAAATGGACTTTCCGATCCAAAACCTGGAGCGTGATAAAAAAGGAATTGCTGATTATCTGAGTCAGGGTGAATCGGCAGTGCACCATAGCAATCAATACAGTGCCAGATATGATCCGCACTACAGGATATTCAGCAAAGAGCAGTGGGAGAAGCTGAAAGGGACAGCCGGGCCCGGCCGTTCTTAGCTAGCGGGGTTCACCCAGCCTGAAGCCAGCGGTGCTCACCCAGCCTGAAGCTAGCGGCGTTCACCCAGCCTGAAGCTAGCGGTGCTCACCCAGCCTAAAGGCTGGGGTAAGTCAGCCTGAAGCGTTTAGCTAGCGGCGTTCACCCAGCCTGAAGCTAGCGGTGCTCACCCAGCCTAAAGCTAGCGGTGCTCACCCAGCCTAAAGGCTGGGGTAAGTCAATTTCCCCCGGCTTTAGCCGGGGGTCAAACTGCACCGCATCTGGCCGGGCTTTAGCCCAAAGGTTTAAAAGCCGATGGCCTTTTTAAACTCCTCATATTCAACCTGAAATGGCATTTTGTTATGATGAGCTTCTTGGTTTCGAATATATTCCCGAACCCGGTTCAGATTTTTTAGATTTACTGAGATGCCATAATATTCGCGCTGCCATTCAAACTTGGAATTAATCAGTTTATTCTTATTGATCCAATAAGAAGATTCCCCTTTTAGCAACTGAATGGTTTCGGAGATGCGATGATCAGGATTTAAAGAGATCAAACAATGTATATGATCAAGATAACCACCAATGAAATCAATAAATATTCCTTTTGATCTTGCGTTTTCCCTGATGTGGGCAAATATGGTTTCTCGTATTTCTTTCCGGAGCATTGGCTCCCTGTCTTTGGTTGTCCAAACAAAATGGACATAAATTTTAATGTAACCCATACCTGATGATTTAAAAGTTTAATAATTTAATTCAGGTTGGATTGAGGGAGTTTTAATTCACTGCCTGGCGAGCTACGGTTGTTTCAATCGTATTTGCAAAGATATTAATAATCGGCGATTCCCCTTGCAATACAGAAAACGCTTTTGTAACTTTGGCGAAAAATCAAACCATGCACCTGTCGCATCATTATCTCCTCAAAATGTATACCCGCCGCGGCAGGGGGCTATTCCGGTGCAGGATGACTTGAAGCCGGTCTGCGGTCAGCGGTCAGCGGTCAGCGGTCTTTAATGATACAACCTTATGACTATCAATGACTACCTAATGACCACCTAATGACTACCTAATGACCACTTAATAACTAATTAACTTTCAACTCAACTTTGCACTTTGATCTTTGAACTTTGAACTCTTTAGTTTTCGATATTCGGCGCTTTACCATACACGACGGTCCAGGAATCAGGACAACGGTCTTTTTCAAGGGCTGTCCGCTGCGTTGCCGGTGGTGCCATAACCCGGAGAGCCAGGAGGCCTGCGTCGAGCAGGTTTCTGTGCAAAGAAGCCTCGATGGGAAGGTGTTTGAAACAGAGTTGGCGGTCGGCGGTCAGCGGTCGGCGGTGGAATTGATGATGGAAATTCAAAAAGATGAAGTATTTTACCTGGAATCGGGAGGTGGGGTGACATTTTCCGGTGGGGAACCACTGATGCAGGCGGAAGCGCTTAAGGAGATCCTGGAACTGTGCAGGACAAAGGGATACCATACTGCTATCGATACATCAGGGCACGCTAATAACGGTGCATTAAATGAAGTCATCGACCTTGCCGGTTTATGGCTTTTCGACCTTAAATTCATGGATGATGCTAAACACGTTGAATATACCGGAATTTCCAATGAGCTGGCATTAAGAAATCTTGAAACCCTTGCCAGGGCAGGGAAAAACATCATCATCCGCTTTCCTCTTATCCCCGGAATAACGGATGGGAGCGAAAACCTTGAAGCTATTGCAGGGCAGATGAAAAAACTGGATTTGAACCGGATCGATATTTTGCCCTATCATTCCATAGCAAAAGATAAATACAAGCGGATGGGGAAGATGTTTTTGCTGGACGAAGTGAAGGAGCCCGGGGAGGAAAGGATTAATGAAGTGAAAAAATATTTTACGCGATGGGGGCTTTCTGTGGAAGTTGGAGGATAGATTATAATGATGAATGTTGAATGTTGAATTCGGGAATGTATTTAATCTGCGTAAATCTGCGGGTTAATTTGCGGAAATCTGCGAGAAACCGGGAATAAGATGAATGATAGAATAAAAAAACTAAGAGAAGAAAGCCTTAATGCGGTAAACACCCTCTCGCAGGAACGGGCGGAACTACTGACTGATTTTTATCTATCAGGTGCTGCTAAAAATTTATCCGTCCCCGAGCAGCGTGCCCACGCTTTCAGATACATCCTCGAAAACAAACAGATATGCATTAATGAAGGTGAACTCATTGTAGGAGAGCGGGGACCGGCACCGAAAGCATGTCCAACCTACCCGGAGATCTGCCTTCATTCCCTGGAAGACCTGGAAATCCTGCATTCCCGGCCGAAGGTATCATACAAATCCGACGAAAGCCTGCGCCAGGCATACAAGGAATCGATCATACCTTTCTGGGAAGGCCGGACTCAGCGCGACTGCATCTTTTCAGCCATGGAACCTGAATGGCTTAAAGCTTACGAAGCCGGCGTTTTCACTGAGTTCCAGGAGCAGCGGGCACCGGGCCATACCGTGCTTGGCGGGAAAATATACCGGAAAGGGATGCTTGATTTAATTGCTGAGATTGATGAAGGGCTTAATAATAGTTCAAAGTTCAAAGGGCAAAGTTCAAAGTTCAAAGGGCAAAGTTCAAAGATTGAAGCACTCAGGGCGATGAGGATTGTGGCAGAAGCAATGATTAATTATGCGGAAAGGCACGCGGAAGCATTAGTTCAAAGTTCAAAGTTCAAAGTTCAAAGTGAAAGTGATAAGTTAAAAAGTGTTGAGTTGCTGGAATTGGCTGAGATCTGCAGGTGGGTACCTGCAAATGCACCGCGGACATTTCATGAAGCATTACAGTATTATTGGTTCGTCCATATCGGGGTGATAACAGAGTTAAATCCTTGGGATTCCTTTAATCCCGGGCGGCTCGACCAGCACCTTTTTCCTTTTTATGAAAGAGAAATTGCTGCCGGTACACTCACGAAGGAGCGGGCAAGGGAGTTGCTTCAATCATTCTGGATCAAATTCAATAACCATCCTGCACCGCCAAAAATAGGCGTGACTGCAAAGGAGAGCAGTACTTATACCGATTTCGCGCTTATCAATGTCGGCGGACTTAAAGCCGATGGCAGCGATGCCGTCAATGAACTCAGCTATCTCATTCTTGATGTGGTCGAAGAAATGAGGATACTGCAACCCAGTTCGATGGTGCAGCTTAGCCGGGAAAACCCCGACAGTTTCATCGAAAGGGCCATGCGAATCGTAAAAACCGGCTTCGGGCAGCCCAGTATTTTCAATACGGATGCGATCGTTCAGGAATTAACCAGGCAGGGAAAATCCCTGGAAGACGCACGTGAAGGAGGGGCAAGCGGGTGCGTGGAAAGCGGAGCCTTTGGAAAGGAAGCCTACTGGCTCACCGGTTATTTCAACCTGCCGAAAGTGCTGGAGATAAGCCTTAACGCCGGCATTGATCCCAGGACCGGTAACAGGGTTGGCCTTGAACTGCCGGGATTGAAGTCTGTAAGCACTTTCGACGAATTGCTCGCAACTTTTAAAAGCCAGTTAAATTATTTCATAGATATAAAAATCAGGGGAAACCTCACCATCGAAAGGCTTTTTGCCGAAAACATGCCTGTGCCTTTTCTCTCATTACTGATAGATGACTGCATCTTCAATGGAAGAGATTACAATGCCGGCGGTGCAAGGTACAACACTTCTTACATACAGGGAGTCGGGCTGGGCAGCGTGACGGATATGCTGTCAGCACTGAAGGTAGGACTGTATGAAGATAAGACTGTAGGAAAAGAGGAGATTATAAGTGCTTTGGCATCTGATTTCGTGGGTTATGAAGACCTTCGGTATAAATTAATTTATGAGACGCCGAAATACGGGAATGATGATGATTATGCTGATGAAATTGCCGTGAAAGTTTTTGAGATATTTTTTGAGGCAGTTGACGGGAGACCGAATACCCGGGGAGGCAAGCACCACATCATGATGCTTCCGACGACCAGCCATATCTATTTCGGGAGTGTTACCGGTGCCATGCCCGACGGTCGCAAAGCCTGGCAACCGCTTTCCGAAGGCATCTCTCCTTTCCAGGGCGCAGATATCAAAGGTCCGACCGCAGTTTTAAAATCAGCTTCAAAGATAGACCACCTGCGTACCGGTGGCACATTACTGAACCAGAAGTTCACTCCGCAATTATTGAGTAATGACAAAGGGATCAGGATGGCTTCAAAGCTGATCCGCGGCTACTTCCGCCTGAACGGGCACCATATCCAGTTCAATGTCGTTACGGCCGACACACTTCGTGAAGCACAGAGATATCCTGAAAAATACCGTGATTTGATCGTCAGGGTGGCAGGATACAGCGACTATTTTAACGATCTTAGCGAAGCTTTGCAGGACGAGATTATCCGGAGAACAGAGCATCTTGAGTTTTGAGTTTTGAGTGCTGAGTTTTAAGTTCGGGAATTAATCAGGATATTTGAATCAGATAATATATTAATCCATCACTTAACCCTTAACACTAAACACTGGTTATGTCCCGAACTTCTACCATCCGCTCTGATCTGATCCTTCTGCTTGCCGCGGTCATCTGGGGTTTTGCTTTCGTAGCACAGCGGATGGGAATGGAGCATATCGGGCCATTCATGTTCAATGCCATCCGGTTTGGGCTGGGTGCGGCGGTGCTGATGGTGGTGGTGAAAGGCATGGAGGCGTGGAGGCATGAGGGCAGGGAAGCGGGGAAGCGGGGAAGCGGGGAAATTGAGAAGAGGGGACAAGGAGAAGAGGTGAAGCCGACCGCCGACCGCCGACCGCCGACCACCGTCTACGGTATCCTGCTCGGTCTTATCCTGTTCGCGGGAGCTACTTTTCAGCAAATTGGGATTGTCAATACCACTGCCGGGAATGCGGGTTTTATCACAGGGCTTTACGTGATCCTGGTACCGGTATTTGGAATATTTACCGGACAAAAGGCAGGCGTCAACCTATGGGGCGGCGCTATTATTGCAACTATTGGCATGTACTACCTGTCGGTGACAGAAAGCTTTGCGGTATCTGAAGGTGATACACTGGTGCTTATTGGGGCAGTATTCTGGGCGATGCATGTTTTATATATCGGCTGGCTTTCACCCCGATCATCTGTTTTACACCTCGCAATTACCCAATTCGTAGTCTGTTCTATACTGAGCCTGTTTGCCGCCCTGGTTTTTGAGCAAAATACCTTTAAAGGCATTTACAATGCTGGCATACCTTTGCTATACGGCGGACTGTTATCAGTCGGCGTCGCCTTTACATTACAGATCTACGGACAGAAGAAAGCGCCGCCGGCCCATACCGCCATCATCCTGAGCCTGGAGGCCGTCTTTGCCGTAATAGGCGGGATGATAATCCTTTCGGAAACCATGACAGACAGGAAATGGATCGGATGTGGACTGATGCTCTGCGGGATGCTACTGGCGCAGTTGAGGGGTCGGCGGTCAGCGGTCGGCGGTCAGCAGCCGGGAAAACTAACCACTAACTAACTAACTATTAACCAATAACCAATACCTATGAACTACCTCCTTGAAGTTTGTGCCGGAAGCCTG
Source organism: uncultured Bacteroidales bacterium (assembly GCA_964371595.1). Lineage (GTDB taxonomy): Bacteria > Bacteroidota > Bacteroidia > Bacteroidales > JAGOPY01 > JAGOPY01. Next base: position 43,194 of record CAYJNJ010000030.1, read on the forward strand.
GTGTCGGCCTTTAACGCCCGGGCGGGTGGTGCACACCGCATTGAGCTTTGCGATAACCTGAATGAGGGAGGGACAACCCCTTCGCCAGGGGTGATCAGCCAGGCTGTCAAATTACTGGATATCCCTGTATTTGTCCTGGTGCGCCCCAGGCCAGGTGATTTTCTTTATTCAGACGAAGAATTTGAGGCCATGAAGGAAGATGTCCTGTTTTGCAAGGGGCATGGGGCAAAGGGTGTAGTGCTTGGTGTGCTGAATGCTGACGGTTCCGTGGATATTGAGCGAACAGGAGAGTTGGTTGCCCTTGCACGGCCGATGAAGGTAACATTTCACCGGGCATTCGACAGGGTGAAAGATCCCTTCAGGGCTATGGAAGATATTATCAGCCTGGGCATTGAGCGGATCCTGACTTCAGGGCAGGCCACAAGTGCATTGGCTGGCGCAGAACTGATTGAACAATTGAACAATAAAGCCATTAACAGGATCATCATTATGCCTGGTAGCGGGATCAACGAGAACAATGTTTCAGAATTGATCACCAGGACAGGCACCAGGGAAGTCCATGCCTCGCTGAGGTTACCGGTAAAAAGCAGGATGCAATTCCGGAACCTGACTGCAACCGGTGGAAAAACGGCACATTTCGAAACAGATTGGGAAGAAACAAATATAGGGAGGGTGAAGGATGTTTGTAAAAAGATGAAATTGTTAAAGATATAGGTTTTAAACCATTCTGTCGTCCCTGATGGGACTTTCGTCTTACAAACGCCCTTATTTGCTACCAAACTTTCGTCCTTAAGGACTAGTCCCATCAGGGACGGCAGTATGGTAGGGTATCCGGGGATGCAGGAATCCAGCCAGTCCCGTCAGGGACGACAGTTTGGTAGGGTATACGGGGATGCGGGAATCCA
>CAYJNJ010000031.1:0-27262 GCA_964371595.1 uncultured Bacteroidales bacterium
GATAAAGCCTTCTCGATGAAATGGGGCATGAGTTCCTGGCATGCTGACTTCAACAAGTGGACTGCCAACATCGGTAACGCTTACACTTCACAATTCACTTCCACTGCCACGGATAAGGGGACACCCGGAAACCTTCCGACCCTGAATACCGGCAAAGAGACCGGGCAGGAAATCCTTGAAGCCAGGGCTAACGCTATTTTAACCGAAGGCTTTGATCCGGCAAAAATCACGAATGCCACTGTTTTTGGTAATCTTGCAAATTATTATATTATTAATTACTGGCCTGCTGACCAGTATGCAGCTCCAGGTCATATCCCGGGCGCTATCCAGTATACCCCGAAGGAAACCATCAAATTGGATGTGGACCTAAAAACCCTCCCGACGGATAAGACCATTGTTGTATATTGCTATACAGGCCAGACAAGTGCTTTCCTTACATCTTACCTCAGGCTTTTGGGTTACGATGCAAAATCGCTGTTATACGGTGCCAATGGGATGATTTATGACACCATGGTCACAGCAGGAATGACCACTTTTAAAGATACTGATATCATGGGTTATGATTATGTAACAGGACAGTAAGAATGTGTCTTTTAAAAGCTAAGCCATCTCTTTGAGGTGGCTTTTTTTTATAAAAAATATTTTTTATGAACGTATGTTCAATAACTTTGTGAGTAAATATTTTAATCGAAATTTTTATACATACCAGGACTATGGTAAAACTTTTTAAAAGCAATCAATTATTGCTGTCCTGTTTTATTTGTGGTTGCCTGTTTGCCGGCACACAATTTACGCTTTGGGGTCAGGGTATAAATTCCCAGGACACCTTACAGTTAAAAGAGGTGGAAGTATTTGGAAAAACAGGAAACCCGTTTCCCGTCAGCATTGTAAAGGTGAAAACACTTGAAGAAGATGCTGTCAGGGATATAGGTGATCGCCTTCGACAGGAGCCAAATGTTTCTGGTATTCGCAAAGGAGGAGTTGCAATTGACCCGGTTATCCGGGGATTTAAATATAACCAGGTTACCGTAATGCTTAACAGCGGGGTAAAAATTGAAGGAGGTTGCCCGAACAGGATGGACCCTGTTGCGGCCCATGTTGAAAGCGAAAACCTCCAGAAAATTGAGATCGTGAAAGGTCCCTATGTATTAAAGTATGGCCCGGTTTTGGGGGCACTGGTCAATCTGGAAGCAGAGTTGCCTCACCCTTATGAAAAACCTGAGATACATGCAAAAGCGATCCTTGGGTTCGAATCAAACTGGAATGGCCAGCGGGAGCATATAGCACTTTCGGGTGGAAACAGCAAGGTGTTTTTCAATGCAAGCGGAGGGTATAAAGGATATGGAAGCTATACAGCCGGCAATGACCAACAATATAAAACTTCTTTCAGGAAGATGTATGGTTCTGCCGGGTTGGGTTTTATGCTGCATAAAGATCATAAGCTTATCTTTAATTATGCTTATGACCAGGGCAAGGATATCATGTATCCTTCGCTTCCAATGGATGAACGGATAGATCAAACCCATATCAGCTCATTCAGGTATTCTGGCCGGCATTTGAGTGAAACCTGGCAATCAGTTGAATTACAGGGTTATTTTTCCCCTGTTCATCATGTGATGGATAATCTCGAAAGGCCGTCGGCACAAACCATGCAGGCTGTTACAACGGTTGATGCCTGGGATGCCGGAGGAAAGGTAAACGCTGTGATGCGATCAGGACCCCATAAAATTCAGATCGGACTCGACTATGAGCACATTAATAAGGACGGTCAAAAAAAGATGACCATGGAAATGGTAATGGAAGGCGATACTTTTACGACTGTCAAATATTCAAACGTTTGGTTGCATGCGCTTTATAATAACCTTGGAGCCTATGCGGAATACCATCTGCCAGTAAAAAAAACCGATTTCACTGCTGCTTTAAGGTTTGATTATAACCAGGCTAATTCAAGTGATACTTTTCAGCTTGTTTATGATGGGATTGCATATTTTGATGAACTGAGTTCAGATTTTATCAATGTTAGTTTTAGTTTAGGAATAAAAGAACAGCTTTCTTCATTTCTTTCTCTCAGTGCTTCAATTGGAAGGGGCACCAGGAGCCCTTCCGTCCTGGAGCGGTTTATAAAGCTTATGCCGGTTCAGTATGATTCCTATGATTACCTTGGCAATCCACAGCTAAAGCCGGAAAATAATCACCAGGCGGATGTTTCATTTGAATACTCAAACCCTCGCTTTGGTGTTGTAATGGCTGGGGGATTCTTTTCATTGGTTACGGATTATATTATCGGGAAGGTAGTGCCACCGGCTGTAATCACACCATCGACCCAGGGAGCACCGGGGGTAAAGCAATTTTCAAATACCGACCTGGTGTATTTAACTGGGTTTGAAGCGTCATACCAGTCGCCATCAGAAAGGAAATGGGGCTTGCTGGTCAATCTTGCAGCCACCTATGGAACAGAACCTGAAGCGGTTAAGTACATTGTATCCGAAGGACAGGTGATTGGAGAAGAGACTGTTAAAAATGATCCACTGCCTGAAATACCACCATTGGAAGGGTCTGTTCAATTCTCTTATAAATTCTTTAAAGACACTTTTATTCCCCGTGTAAAAGTCAGGATGGTTAGTGAACAAAACCGCATCTCCCAGGCTTATGGTGAGCTGGAGACACCTGGATTCATCACTGCGGCGGCATCAGTTAACTACACACCATTCAAATTTTTTTCGGTGACAGCAGGGGTTGATAACATTTTTGACACTCCTTATTACGAGCATCTTAACCGCAGAATAGTTGGCAGCACAGACCGGCTGTTTGAGCCGGGCCGTGTATTCTATATTACGTTAATCCTTAATATTTAATGATTGCAATAAAAAAAATGCAATTCTGGTTTCAGATTAGCTGCATGGTATTCCTGACCGGAAGTGTATCAGCCTGCAGGTACAAAAGCGACACACCTGCATCAGAACCATCAGGGAGAATCATTTTTTCAATTGGCCATCAAGTGGATGGAAACCCTTTAATTAAAGACGAAATGATTTACACTAATGCTGCCGGCAATGATTACCTGGTATCAGAAGTGAAATATTTTATATCCGGCATCACATTTCATCGAGCCGATGGAACGATTAAAGTCATGTCCGAATGGAAGGATATCTTTTATATTGATGAAGATATAGCAGAGACCAAAACAATTCAGTTTTTTGATAAAATCCCTGCAGGAACTTATGATTCTATAACTTTCACCTTTGGAATAAATGAAGAAAAAAACAAATCCTTCATGTATGTAAATCCTCCGGAAGTGAACATGTTCTGGCCTGAAATTTTGGGTGGGGGGTATCATTATATGATGATCAATGGAAAATGGAAGGATACTTCGGGGAGTATTATTCCTTTCGATTTTCACCTGGGTATCGGGCAGTTATATCATGGAAATGAATTTATAACCGACTCAATTTATGCCTACGTTCAGAATTGCTTCACAGTGAGCCTTCCGGGGTCTTCCTTTACAATGAAGGAAAATACAACCATGACATTCACACTGACCATGAACATTGAAAATTGGTTCCAAAGCCCGCACATTTTTGACTTTAACCATTGGGGTGGCGCTATCATGCAAAATCAACCGGCAATGCAAATGGTGAAAGAGAATGGCCGGGATGTCTTTTCAATCATTCACGTAACTCGAAACTAATAAGCCGGCAAAATAAGACAAGATGGACCACCTGTTCCTTTGATGAACTCTGAAAGGTCAAGTGAATGAACCCGATATCCTTTTTGTTCGAGTATGTTTATAGTACTGGCATTTGTTCTTTCTGCAATAACTTCATAATTCCCCAGGGATATAACATTACCGGAAACGAAGTTTCCTCCTGGTACTTCAATTCGATTAAGGCCATTGAAAATTTTTACTGGAAAAATCCCCTGACAGCATAAAACATTATCAGGGGGAAGGAAACTCATAGCACCGCCCAGATGCAAAAAGGGTTCAGGTACTGCGATGGACCTGACTTCGAAATTTAAAGCATTTAAAATTGCTGATACCTGGTCTAGGCCTTCCTTATTTGTTCTCTTCGAAAGGCCCACAAAAGCAATGGGGCCAGCTAAAATTACATCTCCACCTTCAACTGTTCCAGCTCCGGATATACTTCCTGCTCTCTTTATCCCTAATGATGCTAAGAACTGTGCCATCCAATCTTCTTCTCCTCTTCTTGATACAAGTCCCATTTTTAATTTGACAAATCCTTTAGGTGTCACTAAAGATGTATCACGAGTGAAAACGGAATTCGGGTGATTTTTTAACTCAGGGACACTATAAACTTCAAATTCTGATTCACAGAGTGCAGCTTTAAGTGCATTATGCTGTAAGAGCGCTCTTTCAGGATTTGATTTACTTGTGATATTATGTTTACCTAAATCAGAAACCCGAAAATATTCCAAATCAGGAGAACAAATAATTACACGGCTTACCTTCAATTCTTATTTGTTTACAAAATTATTTCCAACTAATTAAGGTGCTAATGCATTAACAATCGCCGATTCATGAAGGCTGATTGGTATTTGGCCGAAGTTTACGCCGGGCTATAAAACCGGCGAAGATAAAGAACAAACCCACCAGCATCACTGCCGGGGTTATGGGATTATGAAAGAAACCGCCAAAAACAAAACCGAGGCCCACGGCAAAGATACACAAAATGATACCCCCAGTTAAAGGACAAAAAATCGCGTAAACCGCAACGAACCCAGTGATGATCATCATCACGCATATACGGGTGTTCTGGTCTAAGAATCTTTCGGAAACATCTGGATTGATGAGGTTGGCTACTCCAAAAAGCAGAAGAAAGAGAGCCATTAAAACTCCCAGGATTATTCTGATGATCTTTAACATGACATTAAGATTTACCTTTGAAAAACAATCAATTTTCTCAATCTTTAACTTTTTCAAATAACATATCACCCATTCGGACAGTAATTTTATTATTATTTGTTTTCCAATGTCCAACATACTCTGAAGGAACAGTCCATTTTTTAGAACATGAAAGAAGAAAGAATGTAGACAGGATAAAAAGCAAAACATTCAATGGGTTAGAATGGTAATTAATCTTTTTCATGATTCACTTCCCTTTTCGGACCAATCTTCCTATTTCAAATTAGCCCCTTGTATGATTATGGCTGAGAATTTTCGAATTTCCCCAGCAAATTAACAATATGTTGAGCAGCTTTTTGTGCACCGTCTGAAGGTATGTCAGGATAAGTCACCTCTTTCCCAATAGAATCGATGATGGTCCTGGCAAGTGATTCCGGAGTCGTATCTTTAAGATTCATTCGAATTCCGGCACCATGCTGTTTCAGCATTCTGGCCACGTTTGCCTGCCCACAATGTCCCTCGATTGGGAAATATAGAAAAGGCCTTCTCAGGGCAGTCAATTCGAGTGTAGAGGTTGCCCCACCTTGCACAATGGCAAGGTCACAGGCCGCGAAATGCTCGTAAAGGCGAGGTATGAATCCCTTCACTACGACACCCTCCGGAAGTTTGAGGGAGTTTGCTGCAATCCGGGGGCCTGTTACCAGGATCAGTTGTAATCCAGGTATCCCTTCTTTAGCGGAAATGTATGCTTCACCGCAAAGGTTCAGCAATTCCTTGCCGATTGCAGTGCCACCGATGGAGGCAATGACCAGTGGTTCGGTACCATATCCCAGCTTTTTCCGGACTTCATACTTGTTATTGTATGCCGTAACATTAAAAGGAAAAATGTAACCGATAAAAGTATACATCGCCCTGGCAAGATCACGGCGGTTAGGCAGCATGAATCCAAATGTTATATCTGGCACGTCCTGTATCTCTCCGACAAACAATGCCAGATCATATGGAGGCTTAATTTTTTTCCGGTAATCATGCGACCAGACCCTATTCCAATAATATACTCCAAGCTTTTCCAATAGATTCTTTGTCATAGATTCCAATCCCACAAAATCGAAGATCATCGCAAAGGGAAATTTCTTGACCTCAGAATGATTCCTCAGTGCCAGGTTGATCTCATAGGTTTCGTCACCAATTACCAGATCATATGACCTTGAAGAAATTAGATTCATAAAAAAATCAATGTTCTTATTCCATACGTTCCTTGACTTAATGAGGTATCTAAGCAAGTTTAAGCTGTAACCTTTGGCTGATTGTTCTGCAGATATATTTTCATTAGCATATTGATCAGACCCTGGCACTAGTATCTCACCTTCCTCTATAAGCATCATAGTTGCAGGATCCGCCGCAAGCCATTCAATTTTGGCTCCAGGAATCAGTTTCCTTATTTCCCTGGAGATGGCAATATCTCTGGTTACGTGCCCAAGGCCCAGGGATCCGCTGATATAAAGGATATTGGGATTACTCATTGGTGTCAATTATTGGTAACCGGTTCGAAAAAGTTCCAAATGTCTGCATGTACTTTCCATAAGCCATCGGCTTGTTGTTTCCAGATGACCATGTACTTAGAGGAATCTGAAAATGCTTCCAGGCCTTCTGGTTGGATCAATACCTTGGTTTTACCTATTTCATAAACCATGTCATCCATACCGCCTATTTCTAGCGTGATCATTTTTATTTCTTTCAATCCCCCCTTTAATAATCCTTCATAAACTGCCTGGATGGCTTCCTTTCCTTTCAAAATCGCGCCCCCGGGAGGAATAATTGTGGCGTCATCTGTGTAAATCTCAAGGATACCTGAAAGATCACCTTTCTTTACTACTTCGCAATATTGGGCATTTGCTTTGTCAATCGACTTGCGGATTTGGGTTTCATCAAATATCTTCTGCTTATTGCAAGATAAAATAGTTATAACTAAAACTATAACCATAGGGATTGAACATACGTATTTCATATTATAAGGAATTAAGTTGAATATAAAAAATCTTGCTTGAAGCGGGTTAAAAGCAAAAGCTGGCTTTGGAGTTTATTGTCTGTTTTGAACTAATAAATATACAAAAAATAAGGAGAAAAGCAAGCGGCAGAAATGAAGATTGTTCACTCAAAACGCAACCGGCCGCAAAACTCTAGGTCAGCAGGGCTGTTTATGCTTAAAAAATAATGTTTATGAAGTGGTGGATCGATTTCACTAATTCGCACAGGTATAAATGAAGCGCTTTTAAAAAGGTCTGGCAGTTTGTAATTTTTTCTTGTGATGAAAGTTTTCATATTATCCAGTATGTCTTTATGGTAAACCCCGCACAATGGCTCGTACATCTCATTCTCATGCCAGGGAACGCATATTTTTGAACCGCTTCCCATTTTTACCAGGAGGTCAAAAATCCTGCGGGTCACAAATGGCATATCGCAGGAAAGCACGAGGTTTATATCGTTTGCTGAACTTGCCAGGCATGAGTAGATGCCACCCATAGGACCGGTATCAGGCTGCCAGTCAGGGACAACCTCATACCCAAGGTAATCATAACAGTTTGAGTTTGAACTGATGATAATCTCACTACATAATTCTTTAAACACCTCGATGGAATAATTAATCAAAGGCTGGCCTTTAAAACCTACCAGCCCTTTCTCCATTCCCATGCGCCGGCTTCGGCCGCCGGCAAGGATTATCCCTGTTAAAGGCATATCTGTTGTTTAACTAACTTATTGTTTGACGATCACTTTTGAAATGATTTAAGGAATAATTCAGGCGTATAAATTGAGAGGTCACTCTTCTGATAGTCCTTTATATTCCTGGTGATCAGTGTTTTAATATTATCATTGCTTTTCGCAGTCTCGTTTTGAATTGCATCTTCAAAGTCTTTAAAATCGGATTTCAATGAGTTTAAAATTACCTTTTTGGTTACATCAGTTATTTCAACTATTTCTGCAAGTTGAATGAGTTTGGTTATTACATTGGAATGAGAGGAATACTTTTTCAATATGTAATAACAATTTGCAAAAGTCAGACTTGAAACACAGACCTGGATGGCTTTATATTCTGCCAGTGAAAGGATAAAGGCAGAATGCCCGGAATAGGGCTTCCTGTCAGTTAGAAAGTCGATGATTACATCCGTGTCAACAAATACTTTTTGCATTATTTACTGTATTTTTCAGAAATGATGTCAGATAATTCAGTTTTGTAATCAAAATCTTCAGGAACTTTTATTGACCCCAAAAGAGCTTTAACCTTAGGACTGATTGAAAACTCATCTTTGTCGGAAGAGGTTATGGTTTTTAAATAATTTTCAATCAGGTCAGAGAGGCTTCTGCCAGTATTTTTCGCATATCTCTTCGCTTTGGTGATAACATCGTTATCGATTGAAAGTGTTAATTTAGTATTCATATACGTGTTAATTGAAATGCAAATATACGTAAATAATAAAGATTTGGCAAGTTATTTCAAGGATTTATTAAAGATTTTTTTTAATGGGTATAATATCTAAAAACTAAATTTTGAAAAATAAGCAACTATCCCCATAACTCAAAAACCTGAAATTATGATCAAGGGCGTATTGATAGGCTTTTCTCCAATCATCCCCGATGAAGGCTGCAATTAACAAAAGGAGGGTGCTGCGTGGCTGGTGGAAATTGGTAATAAGGATATCGGGATAGCGGAACCGGTAACCTGGTGCGATCATCAGGCTGGTTTTCCCCTGCAGAATGGCAGTGCCGGCTTTCTTACAACTGCCGATCACGGCTTCCAGTGCTTCTTCACGGCTTATTCCTGTATCGCATAGTTCATCATAAGGGTCCCATTGCCTGACATCCATCAGGGGCCCTTCTGAAAATCCCATAATAACCTTGACGCCATGCCAGTAAAGGCTTTCCAGCAATCGTGTCGTTGTGGTTCCAATTGCAATAATAGGTTTGTTGAGAGAAGCGCGTAAAGCTTCCAAAGATGAAACCGGCAAATAAACCTGCTCGGCATGCATCTCATGGCCTGCCAGATTTGCTGAGCTTACCGGCTTAAATGTTCCGGCGCCGACGTGAAGTATGAATTTAAGAGTGTCAATATTTTTCACTTTCAATGATGCCATGACATCATCAGTGAAATGCAGACCGGCAGTAGGGGCAGCCACGGAACCATCGTGCGTGGCATAAATGGTCTGGTAGGTAATTTCATCCTGGCTGACAGGCTTCCGGCTGATATATGGTGGCAACGGTATCTTCCCCGCTGCTTCAAGTATTTCTGCAAAAGTAAGCCTCGCAGGGTCCCAGGAAAAGCGAACGATTGAAGTGCCGTCTTCAAGCTTCTGCAATCTTTCAGCTAATATTTTCAGGGACTCCCCTCCATGATCAAGCCGGAGTTCCAGCCTGCCTTGCTTCCATCTTTTTGAATTTCCAACCAGGCATAACCATTCGGCATGTTCTTTTTGCTGAAATGCCAACTGGTAATCCCGGATTGACCCTGCCGGTTCCAGGCAGAAAATTTCAACGGGGCTTCCTGATTCTTTCTTAAAAAGCAGTCTCGCATGAATAACCCTGGTCTCATTGAAAATGACCAGGCTGTGTCCGGGAAGAAATTGATCCAGCTTGCAAAATACATTTTCGCTGATCTGCCCATCCTTATAAACCAGGAGTTTTGACTCATCACGTTTTTCAAGAGGATACTGCGCTATATGACTTTCATCAAGCGGGTAGTCATATTGGCTTATGTCAATGAATTTCGGATTGCCTGTAATATGCATGATTATATCAGAGGGGAAAATGCAAAGATAAAAAAAGACTCCATCTCTTTTCTTTTGTATTTTTACAGCCACTAGGTCTGTGGTTATGATTCAAAATATCCGGTCTAAGAATACCTGCGCAACTTTTCTGAATGAATTTTCCTGTTTTGATCAGCTCACCGGGCAGGAAAAATTTGAGGTGGAAGCTAATTCATTGGAAGTGATTTATAAGAAAGGTGAAAATGTATGCAAGCAGGGTTCTTTTGCCTCGCATATTATTTACCTTGAAGAAGGCCTGGTTAAGAGTTATCTGGAAGGCAGCCCGCGCGACCTGATCCTCACTATCACACCCTCAAAACGGCTGGTTGGCTTACCATCTATTTTTGAAGGCAACAGTACTTTCCTTTATTCTGTTACAACCTATGTCGATTCAAAGGTTAAACTGATAGATATCAGCACATTTAGAGGCTTGCTCAGGAAAAATGCAGGTTTTGCCGCCAAGGTGATCGATATCCTGAATGAGAATACCGCGCAGGGATATGGAAGGTTTTATTCGCTTGTAATGAAACAATTGAACGGGCGCCTGGCCGATATCCTGCTTTGTCTTTCGCAACGGATCTTTAAAAGTGATGCATTTGATCTGCCCCTTTCCAGGACTGACCTGGCTGAACTTACCGGGATGTCGACTGAAAGTGTTATCAGGATTTTAAAGGATTTTAAGGATGATAATCTTATCAGCATGAATGGAAAATCTCTTAGTATCCTCGACTTTGAAAGGCTACAGAAAATCAGTGATTTCGGTTGATAGATCCATAATGTACCATATGAAGATAAGAAAAAACATCCCCAATTATATTACCCTGCTTAACCTGTTTAGCGGAAGTGTAGCTATAATCATTGCTTTCTCAGGTGAGTTGCCGTTAGCAGGGATGTTTATTTTCCTTGCAGCGATTTTTGACTTTGCCGACGGCCTGGCGGCCAGGGCACTGAAAGCCAGGTCCGACATCGGCGCACAGCTCGATTCACTGGCTGATGTGATCTCCTTTGGCCTTGCCCCCTCGGTGATCATTTACCATTTGATGGTCCAGTGCCACGGGATTCCAGACTTAGTTTTCGGAGGTATCCACTTATTGCCGTTAAGCGCCCTCTTCCTTGTCGCAGGATCGGCATGGCGCCTCGCCAAATTTAATACCGACCCGGGCCAGGAAACGTTTTTTAAAGGCTTGCCAACCCCGGCAATGGGACTGTTTGTCGCCGCCCTGCCGCTCATGCTTGGTAAACCCGGGGAAGAAGCCCTTTACGATCCCCTGCTTAGAAATTACTACATACTCCTGCCGATAACGTTATTCCTGTCCTGGATCATGGTGTCTGACATTCCGATGATTTCACTTAAATTTAAAAACCTGGCCTGGAAAGGGAATGAATCACAATACATCCTTGCCGCATGCCTCCCTGTTTTGTTTATCATTTTCCGGTTCACTGCCATTCCTATGATCATCTTTCTTTATATAATCATTTCTGTCATCAACCCGCCGAAAAAGTCAACAGAAAATTAACTGGCTTTATTCCAGTATCCTGTCCCGGGTATGTTCATCAGGGACCCTGCAGTTTTCATGTCTTCCAAACCATCTGAACCTGTGCCTTGCAATGAAGTCGTACAAAGCATCCCTCCATTTTTTTGGTATGATCTTGAAGATCATCAATATTGAATATGGAAATCCGAGGGTGGAAGATATTTTAAGCACAGCATCAGATTTAATGAGAAGCTTACCTTTTGAATAAAAAATGATAGTATCTTCTTTGAGCAGCGACCGGTCAATTGATGACAGGAATGCTATGGACGATTCTGCCTGAAGGGAAGCATATTTAAGCTTTTTCCTCCTGTCGGCCCTGATCAGGAAATCAACACTACGGTTACAAAGTACGCATACTCCATCAAAAAATACGATTTCAGGCCATTGATAAGGGTTTTCCATTTAATCCGGTTGCTTATTTTGAATAAACAAAAATTAAGATAGATGGTTTTCAAGATATTAAAAACTTTGTATTTTTACCAACCTGTCCGTTTGACAGAATATCAAAGGAAAAATCCCTTATTATGACTGGAGATAAAATCACAAAGAGCGGTGAAAAACTAAATGTACCGGATATACCCATCATCCCGTTTATTCGCGGGGATGGCACCGGTCCGGATATTTGGGAGGCTTCTGTCCGCGTTTTTGATGCTGCTGTTGAGAAAGCATACCATGGCAAGCGTAAAGTTGCGTGGCTGGAAGTTTTTGCAGGGGAAGAATCATTTAACCGCTCCGGGGAATGGCTTCCCCAGGAAACTATTGACCAGTTCCGAGAGTATCTTGTAGGGATCAAAGGCCCTTTGACCACACCGGTGGGAGGAGGGATCCGTTCGCTGAACGTAGCCCTTCGCCAGACGCTTGATTTGTATGTCTGCCTCCGGCCGGTGAAATATGTAAAAGGCGTACCCTCGCCGGTTAAGCATCCTGAGCTGGTGGATATGGTCATATTCCGGGAGAATACGGAAGACATCTATGCCGGGATTGAATGGAAGAGCAAATCTGCGGAGGCACAAAAAGTCATCAAATTCCTCATGGAGGAGATGGGAGTGACAAATATCCGTTTCCCGGAAAGCTCCGGGATTGGCATTAAGCCCGTATCTGAAGAAGGATCCGTCAGGCTCATCCGTGCCGCTATCCGTTATGCCCTCGATGAAAAACGCAAATCCATTACCCTCGTTCACAAAGGCAATATCATGAAATTCACTGAAGGCGCTTTTAAAAGCTGGGGCTATAAACTGGCATGCGAAGAATTCAGGAACGATATTGTTACCCAGCGTGAGAGCTGGATTTTATCAAATATTGATAAGAACAGCTCAATCAGTATTGAGGAGAATGCGAAGTCGATAGAACCGGGTTACTACATGATGGTCCCGGATCAGCAAAAAGCGGTCAAAGGTGAGATCGAAGAAGCGCTGAAACTGTTACCGACCCATGGCAAGGGACAATGGAAAAACAAGCTCATGATCAAGGATTCGATTGCGGATATTACCCTTCAGCAGGTGCTTACCCGTGCCGACGAATTTGAGGTGGTAGCCACGCTGAACCTTAACGGTGATTATCTTTCCGATGCACTGGCAGCCCAGGTGGGCGGGATCGGTATTGCGCCGGGTGCGAATATCAATTACGATACCGGTCATGCCATTTTTGAGGCAACGCATGGAACGGCACCAAAATATGCAGGCCTTGACCAGGTCAACCCTGGCTCAGTAATCCTGTCGGGTGCTATGATGTTCAAATACATGGGATGGCATGAAGCGCATGACCTGATCTGGAGGGGCCTGGAACATGCAATTTTACAAAAAAGGGTCACATATGATTTTCACAGGCAGATGGAAGGGGCGACCCTATTGAAATGTTCGGAATTTGCCAGCGCCATTATTGAGAACATGAACCTTTGAGGCGGGTCATACGTTTAAGACTGTAAGACAATAAGACTGTAAGACTGTAAGACTGGAAGACGGTAAGAGGATTTAACAATAGAACAATTGAACAATAGAACAATTGAACAATAGAACAATTGAACAATAGAACAATGAAGATTAATAACCATTTCTAACAGCACTTCTCAATGATAGGACTAAAAGATAAACTTCGTCAAAAAATAGAAGATTGGAGGCCCAGGACCAAGCGCCTGATCCAGGAATATGGTGATGTTGTAATTGACCAGGTGACGGTGGAAAAACTGATCGGTGGGATGAGGGATCTCAAGGTGCTCATTACCGATATTTCCTATCTTGATCCCAATGAAGGCATCCGTTACCGCGGATATACATTGCAGGAAGTTATTGAAAAGCTTCCCAAGCCGAAAGGATCGGAGATGCCGTATGTCGAAGGCGTCTGGTATTTACTCCTTACCGGGGATATCCCGAACGAAGAGGAAGTGCAGGAAGTGGTTGAGGAATTCCAGAAAAGAAGGATCCTGCCAAGGGTCATTTATGAGGTTATCGATGCTGCCCCATGCTGCAATCATCCCATGACAACTTTTGCTTCGGCTATTTTAGCCCTGCACCGGGAATCGTTCTTTGTTAAAAAATACAACGCTGGCATCCCCAAGACCCAGTACTGGGACCCGATGTATGAGGATTCGATGAACCTTTTGGCCAAACTTTGCGAGATTGCCACCTATATTTATACAAAGCTTTACAAAGACGGAAAACGGATACAGTCGAATCCTAACCTGGATATGGGAGCTAATTTTGCCTGGATGATGGGCATTAACCCTCCTTACGACGATGTTTCCCGTATGCACTTTATCCTGCATGCCGACCATGAGAGCGGCAATGTCAGCGCCCATACCGGTCACCTTGTAGCCAGCAGTTTATCGGATGTCTATCTTTCAATTGCCGCTATGATCAACGGTCTTGCAGGTCCTTTGCACGGCCTGGCCAACCAGGAAGTCCTTCGCTGGTTGCAGGATCTGCGTGAGCAACTGGGTGGCGACGATCCGACCGAAGAGGATATCAGGCAGTATGTGTGGGATACGCTGAACGCCGGTCATGTCATCCCCGGATACGGCCACGCAGTCCTGCGCAAAACAGACCCCAGGTACCTGATCCAGAGGGAGTTCAGCATCAAGCACATGCCCGATGACCCGCTGTTCAAATACACCGACCTGCTTTACAAAGTGGTTCCGGAAATACTACTTCAACAAGGAAAAGCTAAGAACCCATGGCCGAACGTCGATGCCCAGTCGGGTATCATTCAGTGGCATTATGGCGTCAGGCAGTATGATTTCTATACGGTCTTGTTCGGTATTGGCAGGGCCATCGGTATTTGCGCCAATATTATCTGGGACCGTGCATTGCTCTACCCACTCGAAAGGCCGAAATCACTGACAACAGATATGCTGGAAGAAATGGTTGGAATTAAGAAAAAGGGATGAAGGGGTGAAGGGGTGAAGTGGTGAAGGGGTGAAGGGGTGAAGAGGTTTTGAGGTTTTGAGGTTTTGAAGTTTTGGGGTTTTGAAGTTTTGGGGTTTTGGGGTTTTGGGGTTTTGGGGTTTTGGTGTTTTGGTGTTTGAATTTATTTGGAATTTGGAATTTGGAATTTGGAATTTCCTTCCGCTGGCAATTGTACCAGGAACCGTGTGCCCTTTCCTTTTTCGCTTTCGCAGCTGACTTTCCCGTTCATGGCGGTGGTGTATTTATATACGATGGCAAGGCCTAGTCCTTCCTGCGATTTTTCCTGTTCTATCATTGATTTTTGCCTGCTGTATTCGTCAAAGATCTTGTTGACTTTTTCTTTCTCTACCCCGGGCCCTTCATCCTGGATGGAAAAATGTACATGTCCGTCATCCTTCATCAGTTTCACCTGGATTGATTTGCCTTCGGGAGTGAATTTCACTGCGTTGGAGATCAGGTTGTCGAAAATCTGGGTTACATAAACGCGGTTAAGCTTTGCAGACACTTCCATAAGGTCGGCGGTAAGCAGGATACTCTTTTGTTCAATGATATAGCGGTAATTTTCGATCAGTTCCTTGAGAATTATACTGATGTTAAGCGGCTCCATTTTCAGTTCGTAAACTTTTGACTCAATGGTGCTCACATCAAGAATTTCATTGACAAGGTTGTTGATCCGCTTGATGCTGTTCTTAATGATTGCCAGCCCTTCGCGTTCCGTTTCATCGACGCATTCTTCGCGCGCATCCAGCATTTCCGCCATGCAAAGACTGCTGGTGAGCGGGTTTTTAATCTGGTGGATGACGGTGCTGATCAGGTGGTTTTTTTCTTCGTTCAGCCTGGTCAGGTCATAATTCTGCTGTTCCAGTAATACCTTTTGTTGTGAAATGCTCCCGTTCTGGTTTTCGATAAGCTCCTTCTGGCGTTGTATTTTCAGGTAGCTCTTCGACAGCTTTTCCTCTAATTCGTTCATATCCCGCATCCTGTGGATCAATTCTGTCAAAACGCCCCTCAAAATGTTCGGGTTCCCATTGGCGCAACTGTAAAAATCGTGGTAGTCGAGCCTGAGCAATAAACAATTTTCATCTGCTGTAACTGAGGCCGAGCGGTTGCGCTGGTCTATAAGGGCATACTCACCGAAAATTTTGCCCACCTGGAGCCTGGCAAGGACATGGTTGCCATCGTGAACCCTGACTTTGCCGCTTACGATGATGAAAACCGCATCACCGGCATCACCTTTCCTGATGATGGTGGCCCCTTTAAGGACTTCCTTTTCAGTAACTGCGGCTGATAATTCTATAAGGACCTCTTCGCCGGCGTTTGAGAAAATGGGTATCTTTCTAAGAAATTCGTATTTTTCTTTATCCGGGAGCAAAATCGTTGATTTGTATTTATAATCCAAAATTATAAAAAATAAATTGCGAAATTTTCACATTAAAGACGATGAACCTGCCTTAAGGTTACTTCTGTATTGATCAATATGTTTAATTAGTTCAGGAAAAAACTCCCTGAATTCGTTTTCATAAAGATCATAACCTGCTTTAAGGTCACCAATGGCGTTTTCCATTCCTGACCGATGGTTGGTGCGCCACGACATTCCGTTGAATACTTTCTGAAGGCTGTCGAGATCCCGGTAGCCTAAAAGCCAGTTCTGGGTCACCAGGAAAGGCAATATGCGTTTTGATCGTGGAGGAAGAAGATGAAAGCGGCGTATCAGTAAAAAATAGATTTTGGCAACATATTTCCTGAGGTTTTCATCTGAATATTCGCTCCAGTATTTTGCAAGGAAATGATCGTAATACAGATCGACTATTACACCTGAATACAGGCCGTAGTTTGGGCTTAGCCTGCTTTTGCTGGCCCTGACAACTGGGTGCCGATCGGTGTAGCTGTCGATTTCACGGTGCAGACGGACCCCGCGCTCAAACCCTTCCGGGAAGCGTTGAAGGGAGTTTCCTTTTATTGCGTCTGCAACGAAATTCCCGACAATAACGTCATCTTCGGTACCAGAAAGATATACATGCGCGAGAAAATTCATTCAAGAGTAACGTTGAATTTTCCGTGAAAGTATTTATTTATAATGATTGTAGATAAGCCGCTCACCTATTTATGTTTCAATTTTATTTTAAATTTGTCCAGACTCCGTTTCAATAAAAATAAAGGAGATTTACACATGGAGAAACTGCTGTTGCTGGGTGATGAGGCTATAGCTCAATCTGCTATAGATGCAGGGATGTCGGGGATATACGCTTATCCGGGCACGCCGTCTACTGAGATCCTGGAATTTGTTCACCGTTCGGAAGAGGCCCGTGCCAGGAAAATCCATTCCACCTGGTCGACAAATGAAAAGACGGCGATGGAATCCGCCCTTGGAATGTCATATGCGGGGAAAAGGTCGATGGTGTGCATGAAGCATGTCGGGCTGAATGTTGCGGCCGATGCATTCATCAATGCAGCCATTACCGGCGTCAACGGCGGTTTGATCGTTGTGGCCGCCGATGACCCCTCGATGCATTCTTCACAGAATGAGCAGGACAGCCGTTTCTACGGAAAATTTGCCATGATCCCTATCCTGGAACCAACCAACCAGCAGGAGGCTTATGACATGGTTCGCTATGGCTTCGATCTTTCTGAAAAATACAGCATCCCGGTGCTGCTCAGGATTACCACCAGGCTGGCACACTCCAGGTCAGGTATAGCCCGCAAAGAAAGCCTGCCGCAGAAAAATGTTCAATTACCGGGAAATCCGAGGCAATTCATCCTGCTTCCGGCTAATGCCAGGAAACAATATAAAAACCTGCTCAGTAACCAGGCATTGTTCGAAGAGGAAGCTGAAAATTCACCTTTCAATAGTTACCGTGAAGGACGAGATAAAAGCCTGGGCGTAATTGTTTGCGGGATTGCCCATAATTACCTTTTTGAGAATTTTCAGAACGGGGTTTTTTCTTATCCTTTGCTTAAAATCGGCCAATACCCGCTTCCACGCCGCCTGATAAGGAAAATGTACAGGGAGTGCGACAGCATCCTCATACTGGAAGAAGGATATCCTCTGCTCGAAGAGTTGCTGCGCGGGATCATGGATGATGGAAAGAAGATAAAAGGACGCATGGACGGCACTATTCCCCGCGACGGTGAATTGAACCCAAACCTGGTCGCCAGGGCATTCGGGCTCCAGGAGGAATTCGGGTTACCCGTTCCGTCTCTGGTCAGGTCACGGCCCCCTTCACTTTGTAAAGGCTGTCCGCATATTTATTCCTACAATGCATTAAATGAAGCCCTGAGTATCTATACCAAAGGCAGGGTATTTTCAGATATCGGCTGCTATACGCTTGGCGCCCTTGAACCTTATGGTGCCATCAATACCTGCGTCGATATGGGGGCTTCGATTACCATGGCAAAAGGCGCTGCCGATGCCGGGTACCTGCCGGCAGTCGCTGTAATAGGCGATTCGACATTCACTCACTCCGGGATGACAGGCCTGCTGGATGCTATTAATGACCAAACCCCTATTACTGTTGTTATTCTTGATAATGCCACTACGGCTATGACAGGAGGCCAGAAGTCGGCGGCAACCGGCAGGCTGGAAGATATCTGTGCAGGTCTTGGGGTTGAAAAAAATCATATTCACATACTTAACCCTTCTCCCAAAAACCACGAAGAAAACCTTGCAGTGATCAAGGAAGAGATGAATTACCAGGGCGTATCCGTAATCATTCCAAGGCGTGAATGCATTCAGACTGTTGCCAGGAGGCTCAGGGACGAGAAAAAAGAAAAGCAAAAGGAAGAAGTCAGGTAAACGGGATTTATGAAAAGAGATATAATACTTGCAGGAGTTGGTGGGCAGGGGATCCTGTCGATTGCAGCCGTTATAGGAAAGGCAGCGCTGAACTCGGGTCTGCAGCTCAAGCAGGCAGAAGTGCACGGGATGAGCCAGCGTGGTGGCGATGTGCATTCAAACCTGCGGATTGCCGATCATGAAATATTTTCAGACCTGATCCCTTTCGGTAAAGCCGATATGATCATCTCCGTTGAGCC
Source organism: uncultured Bacteroidales bacterium (assembly GCA_964371595.1). Classification (GTDB taxonomy): domain Bacteria; phylum Bacteroidota; class Bacteroidia; order Bacteroidales; family JAGOPY01; genus JAGOPY01. The sequence goes on from CAYJNJ010000031.1 coordinate 18,629, forward strand.
CATGGAATCACTTCGTTACCTGCCCTGGCTATCGAAAGAGGGCTGGCTGGTCTCCAATAATGTTCCTCATGTCAATATCCCGGATTATCCTGCAATGGATGAAATCACCAATGCGATTGATGCTGTGGGTCAGCATGTATTGATCAATGCAGACGAAATGGCCAAAGACCTGGGAATGATCAGGTCGGCCAATATGGTGATCCTGGGGGCTGCAACACCCTGGCTGGGGATCGGCTTAGATGCCATAAAACAGGCGGTTAATGATATATTTATTTCCAAGGGGGCGGATATCGTTGCCCAAAACCTGAAGGCCCTGGATGCCGGAAGAGAGTTTGCTCTGGCCCATCATTCCTGACTTGCCGTGGGATTTATCCCACGAGGCTTGAAAAATTAATATCCTATAAACTATTATTCCCGGATTATTTTTTTACTTTTGGCAACAGACCATTGTAAGCTGGATTATGTAATGAAGAAAAAACTGCTATTTGGGGCTATTGGCCTTCTGATCCTCAGTGCACTCGCTCTTGTTCCCTACCTGATAAGCCTGGATACCCCCTCAAAGGAAGTTGCTCAAGTTATTGCTCCAACCTGTGAGCAACACATTGAATACGGCATAAATTGCGATTCCTTAAGAATTGAAAGAGGCGTCGTCAGAAAAAACCAATCCCTTTCTGAAATTTTATCCGTCTACGACATCGGGAGTGAAATCATTCACCAGATAGCAAGTTTATCAAGACCGGTATTTGACGTCAGGAAGATGAAGGTCGGTAATCCATATACAATCCTGTTTACCAATGATACAGTCCCTGAGATTGCTTATTTCATTTATGAAGAAGATGAGGTTTCTTACATCACCTACCAGCTTAAAGACCAGCTGAAAGTTGAAAAAGGGGCCAAGCCTCTGTCCAGGGATACCTGCACAATCACCGGCACCATCGAGTCTTCTTTATGGAATTCCCTGGTGGAAAATGGCGGGGATCCTGCATTGGCAGCAGAAATGGCGGAAGTATATGCCTGGACGATCGACTTCTTCGGTATCCAGAAAGGCGATTTTTACAAGGTCGTTTATGAAGACCTGAAGGTTGAAGGCAAATCCATCGGTATTGGAAAAGTCCTTGCCGCAAACTTTAACCATATGGGTTCCGATTTGTATGCATTCCGGTTCACAAGCAATGGTGAGACCGGTTATTATGACGATAAAGGCCAGAACTTGCAACGTGCTTTTCTCAAGGCGCCGCTGCAATTTAAGCGCATCAGCTCCAAGTTTTCGCATGGAAGGATGCACCCCATCCTCAAGATCAGGCGGCCCCACCTGGGCGTTGATTATGCTGCGGATTACGGGACCCCGGTTCATACCATCGGTGAAGGTACCGTTATTGAAAAAGGATGGAATAAAGGCGGCGGCGGAAACTACCTCAAGATCAAGCATAATGGCGCTTATACTACAGTTTATATGCATCTTGCCGGCTTTGCCAAAGGAATTTCTACAGGTTCAAGGGTGCACCAGGGGGATGTGATCGGCTATGTCGGCAGCACCGGCCTCTCCACAGGGCCTCATCTCGATTTCCGGGTTTTCCTTAACGGAACGGCTATCGACCCCTTAAAGATGGAATCCCCGCCTTCGGAGCCTGTCGCCAGCCAGTATATGGACCAGTTCAGTCTTTTGAAAGATTCGTTCAAGGTGACGATGGATTCACTGGTGGTAGGAGAGAGGAATTCACTTGCTGTTAATCGTTAGTTCGCAAACAGATTCCTCGCTTCGCTCGGAATGACGTTGCAACAGTTGAAAAACAGAGAAGCGGCGCGGCAACCAAGGACAGTGCTATTTGCAAACTGTCTGCATGCCGCGCCACTTTGGTTTTTTGCACATCGCCGTCATCCAGAGTTTTCAGACCTTTGCAAACTCCACAATGTGGGATGACAAGGTTTAGTTTTCATGGAAAAAAAGAACTTCGGAGAAGTTCCATATTGGTAGAAAAGGCGGAATAAAGCCATCGTTTTCCCCTCCCGCGAAAATCCAGTTTTGCGAGGTAATATCGGCATGGGAGGGGATTAAGGGGAGGGAAAGGAAATCATTTTTCAGTGAGCATTTAACATTGAGCATTTAACATTTCATTGGACTTTTAAAAATAAAATTTGCCAAAATATGTTCGATGTTCAAAGTTCAATGTTAAACCGTCCATGAATTTACCCCGCCCCAACCCCTCCCCATGAAGGATTACCACATTAAAACAATATTATCAAGGGGAGGGACTTCTGTTTTATTTCCCTCGTCCGTGCTACCAATATTTCTCACCTCCGGTGAGAATTTGAACTCTTGTCATTGGTACGAAGGAGGGAACTGCCGGCAATCTACGTCGTCGTCATTCCGAGCGAAGCGAGGAATCTAACTTTTTCAGAACTACAAATCCATCATCTTCATAAAGTATTTCCCATTCACCGGAAGCTAAGATCTGGTATATCTTTTGGGCAAACTTTTCCTCATCCAGCGGGTACTTGCCTTCCTTTTCCGAATACACGATATATTCTGCATCACTGATAATCGGGAACTGGTAAATCCTATTTCTCAATGAAAGTTGCGGCACGAAAGGGGTGAGGGCACTGACATCCGCACCGCCAGGGATAAGTTTCAACTGGTGATGAACGCTTTTTACATCATAATTCCTTTTATAATGATTCGCTGCATAAAACCGGATACGCGATTTATTCGTGTGCATCACCGTGTTATCCATTACCCGGAAGGTAGATAGCATTACCCCCGCAAGGGCCACCAGTGCAATAATCCTGGCAGTATTCCGGTTTTTCATATCTGAAATTACGCTGAAGGCACCTATTGCCAGGATCGGTGCAAATTCTATGGAGTACTGCCCATCGATTCCCCAGACCAGGTCATTATCATGAAAAAGTTTCTGGAAGAATACCGGGATTAGCATGACCAGGAAAGAAGGCCGCAAAAACAAAAGATATAAACCGGAGATAAAGACCAGAACCCACATTTCCAGTTTTAAATAATCACCGCCAGGATGATGGGTGTGATTGGTGAAGAGGGCCTTGATATTGTCGATCGGGTGCATGAACAGGCCTTTTAAGGCTTCACCAGGCGTATCGCCAAGAACGGAATAGGTAAATCCGGAATATTCTTTATTATGGGAAAATGCAGGAATGATAAAATTTATCACAGAAATAAAATAGATAATAGAGATACCTGTCAGAATGGATAGAAATATCACGGCCTTCTTATCTTTCCGGTATTCAATAAGCAGTCCCAGGCAGATAAAAACCACCCAGAGGGAAATATTTTCCTGGGAAATTAAGATCAATCCAAGAAATAGAAGGGATATCCGGTATTTTCTTTTTTTAATAAAATAAAATAGCCATGGTACCAGGGATGCTGCCACCACATTACTATGATAATCAAATGATAAGGCTGAAAAAATTCCATAAAATGAAAAATAGAATAACATGGCAACCATCCCTACAGAATGATTTTTATTATCAATTGCAAAATACCTGTACACCCCAATACCTCCCGCCACGATAGCAGCAATCTGGATGATTAGCAGGGTATAAGTGCCGAAGATATAAACCAGGGGAGAAAAGATAAGCAGGTACAGGTCAAAATGGCCGCCCAGCATATGTTCATAGTTTTCTTTAATCATCAGGCTATCAGCCAGCTGAAAATGGGCGTATTTATAAAGTGCGTTGGTATAAAGGCCCAGGTCAAAAGCGTAAGTCCTGAAATAATAATGGTTAGCCAGGGAAATCAGGGCATAGATGACCCCAAAAATGGCGGTGGTAAGGATTAAAAAAAGGGTTTGTTTGCGCATCATCAGTGTTTAGCCCTATTAGTCATTAAAAGTAATAAAAAAAGGCTGCTTCACAGGGAAGCAGCCTTTATCTTAATAGCTTAAGATTTCATTTTATAAAGGAGTGTATTCCTCATCGATTAAACGATTTCCAGTTCCTCCAACATAGAAATAATGGAGGTAGAATTTACCGGTTTCCGGTTCATAATACGACCTTTTTCCTTCTTGCGGGATCATATCGGTAGGAACACCTGCTGAGAAGGTTACATCGTTGGTTGCAGGATCAACAGTAATGTTGACGAAATAACCTGATCCACCTAAATCGCCTGCAGGAATATTGCAGGTATAGGCATCAATAGGAGTAAGGAATTTCTCTTCATTGATAGGCCTTTCACCGGCGGTCGGGTGGGTAAATACCCCTGTACACAGGTACAAACCTGCATAGATATTGGCCACTGCTATGTCGGTAGTTGCATTATTGACGACTTTCCTGCCATCTTCCATAATGGAAACGTAGGATAATTGCCAGTAATCACCGATTGGAAGCAAGGTTTCGTCGGAAGGAAGTCCGGCGCCATCGACAACCAGGTCTTTCTTCAGGTCGTTGTAGTTAATGGATAAGGTTTTTGTCACCGTCTCGGTGGTATTGGCCATTGAAACATCGATCGTTTGCATCAGCACCTGGTTCGACTGTATTCCGGTAGCCGCCTGGGTGTACATGTTATATACTTCAATGGATACAATGCCCGGGCCCATCGGGATTTCGACAGTGATATCGACGACTGGTGTGGCTCCCAGCTTATAAGGGATACTTGAAGTAGGTACAACTAATCCTCCCTTTTTCGCATCTGCTGTGACAAGATCTTCTGATTTGTTACAGGCAGAGAACAGGAGTCCAAGTACTGTAAAAACCAGCAGGAACACTTTTATTTTTGATTTCATATGATTCATTTTTAGATTGATATTTTAAACGTTAAAAGACGAATTAATCGACATCCCACCAAACGCGAGTGTTCAGATCATCAGGTCCGCCCAGTAAAGTAACGGCATCAGTGACGCTAAGTATGTTCCGTGCATATTCATCAACCGGGTAGGGGAAGCGGACAGGAATCTTTCCGCCATTCATCCCTTCAGCAGCCGGGGTAAGAACCGGGTACCCGATCCTCCGCCATTCGATGAAAGCCTGCAGGCCCTGGTCAAACATGGCAGCCCATTTCTGGTGTCCAATGAGTTCCATTGCATTACCGGCATCCCATCCCCATACATCATTTGCAATGAAGTCGAGAGCGAGTGAATCGGTATCCCATGTCGGTGAAGGAAGGCCAAGGGCGTTATCAGCGGCTGCGAGCAGGTCACTGCCATATTGTCCATAAGAGGTCATGATGCCTTCTATGTAATATTCACCGGCCTTTGTATCACCACCCGGGATGTAACCTTTGAATGCTGCTTCAGCAAGGATGAATTTCAGTTCGGCAGCGCTCATAAGCTGGCCCGGACAGGTTGCTGTAGTGAAGAATGTCCCAACCTTGGAGGTGTTCTTGATCCCATTTCCATTGTAGGAAGCAGCCTGCGAAGAAGTCAGGCCGTTGGGCATACCTTCATAAGTATTGTTTCCATCAAGCTCAGCATAAAGGCAAATCCTCCAGTCAACATATGGAGATTGTGTCCACATCTGATCGGTAAGGGTTATACTCACCCTGTGGTCATCACGGGTTTTACGGTTTTCGTTCCACGGATGGTTATTCGGGGCAGAGCCTAAATACATCAAAGCGGCGTTATCTTCGTTGCCTTCAAAGATCGGGTAGGTACCGGCATCAGCAACAATTTTGCTCATCTCGGCAGTTACAAAGGGTACGTCCTTTGCCGACATTCTCAGCAGCAGCCTTAATTTTAACGTGTTGGCGAATTTTTTCCACTTCATGATGTCGCCATCATAAAGGATATCGCCTGAAATCGGGTTACCGGCTGGATCCAGGAGTATATTAGCCTCATCGAGTCTTACGAGGAGGTCACGGTAAATTGATTCCTGGCTGTCGTAAGGAGCAGCAAGATTAGCAGCACCGGTCCATGCCTGGGAATAAGGAACAGGTCCCCAAAGGTCGGTAGCCAGTGAAACTATATAAGCCTTCAGGACTAATGCAACACCCTGGTAATTCGCATGTTGGCTGGCGACGGCTACGTCATACAGGGCCTGAGCATCCATACCGCTGTTCGCATATAAGCTGGTCCATGCGGCATTCACAACTGAAGTACGGTAGATGTAACGGTCTTCGTCGGTGTACTGGACTTTTGCCTGGTGCTGGACCCAGCAATTGCCCATTTCTTCACCTGTAAAGATCTCCTGGACCCTGTCGGACAGGACCTCGATTGCATCGGTGAGGAGCATATCGGGCGCTGCTTTATCAATGGTAGGGTTATCCGGATCTGTATTGATTTCTTCAAAATTCTTTGTGCAAGAATCGAATATGAAGAGGAACGCAGATATCAGGACTGCAATTCCGGCTATTCGTATTATTTTCATGTTATTTCGATTTAAATGTTACTAGAATTTCAGATTAATGTTAAAACCAAAGCTCCTTGCCGAAGGCAGCTGACCAAATTCAAATCCCTGGACATTGCCGTTGGTGAACGAAGTTTCGGGATCGATATGAGGAATAGTGCTATAAAGGATAGCCAGGTTACGACCTACGATAGAGACATTAATGCCTTTGATCGGGAAGTCGCCGAGGTTTTTAAAGGTATAACCTAACCTGATCTCACGCAGTTTAATGTAGCTTGCATCGAATACACTACCTGCAGGTATGCTGTTTACATAAGCGGCATGGTTGTATTCTTCTGCAGTAACAACAACATCGTTGGTAACATAGGAGACGTTTCCTTCAGCATCATATACTTCCTTCACACCGGTTCCGACGATACCGCCTTCTCTTCCGATGAGGGTTTCATCGAGAGCCCCGGCATATCTTCCCCAGGCATTGGTCATGTTGTAGATATCACCACCTTTATGGTAATCGACCAGTACGCTTAAATCGAATCCTTTATAATCAAACTGGTTGGTTATACCACCAATCCAGTCAGGTTGGATATTTCCCAGGATCTTAAGATCTCCCTTAACAGGAACACCATCCCTGTGGATGATATTTCCGTCAGGATCACGCAGGTAATCAGCTCCGTATAATGAACCGTAAGGCTGCCCCGGGATGGCCATGAGTTTCATGTCCCAGTAAGTACCAAGTTCGATTTGCTCGACTGATGCGGGCAGATCAGTGACTTCATTGTTGTTCTTCGCCCAGTTCAGGAAAATGTCCCAGTTAAATCCGTTATCGGATTTGAACGGAGTTGCACCAATGGTAACTTCAACCCCTTTATTATTCAGGTTACCGACATTAGAAACCATAGATGTATATCCGGATGTGGCAGAAACCGGGATCTCAATAATCTGGTTTTCTGTAGTTGAATTATAGTAAGTAACATCCAAACTCAGGCGGTTCATAAAGAACTTTAATTCAGCACCTATTTCCCATGATTTATTGAACTGAGGTTCAAGTCCGGGATTCGGTAACTTGTTAGGAACATTCAGGTTCAGATATTTTGTAGCAGAGTTCCATCCATCTCCGAAAGCAACTGTAGGTAATAAACTGAATGGATCAGTATCACTTCCAACTTTTGCCCAGCCGGCTCTCACTTTTGCATAAGAAAGGGTCTTATTGTTGTCCATCTTAACCAGGTCAGTAATGATTGCACTTAACGTGATTGATGGATAGAAATATGACCAGTTTTCTTTTGGAAGTGTACTTGACCAGTCATTTCTGCCTGTAATATCAAGGAACAAAGCATTGAGGAAACCAACCTGGCCTGCAAAATAAAGGCTGTTGATCATCTTGTCTGTGTTATTGGATGCTGACCTGATCGGCACCTTGGAGTTAGAAACGGTGTAAACATCCGGAAGGGCTAATTCATCAGCGGCTCCGAAAGTAGAGTGGTATTTCTGGCGCATGGTGTTACCCCCTGCATTCAGGAAGAAATCCCAATCTTCGTTGATATCCCTCTGGTACATGAACAAAAAGTCGGTATTGGTCTCACTGAACATTGAAGTGATCTCAGTATAGAAACCGTAAGGATTGTCCATATCACCCCACGCAGCCCTTTCTGAGCTCATGTTGCTGTATATATCACCACCGGTACGGATGAATGCTGACAGGTTGTTGTTGAATTTGTAGAGGACTTTTGCATTACCGTAAACCCTGTCCCTGTTGAGTGTATTCAGGTTTTCATTAAGGGTGAAATAAGGATTATTGTGGTAATTGTAGTTCCAGTTGTATTTTGAACCGTCAGCGTTTTCATAATTCTTCAGGTCAGGATAATAAACCTGGCGTGCTGCCCAGAGGAATTGCTGGAACACGTTCTGTGCATCGTAGCCATATCCCGGCAGGTTTTCACTTTTAGCATTGACATAGTTTACCGATCCTGAAATATTCAGCTTATCGGTAGCATTGGCGGAACCGCCGAATGATAAAGTATTCTTCTTATAATCTGTATTGGGAAGCATACCTTTCTGTGTCATATTTGTGTAAGATAAGCGGAAACTGGCATCTGTATATCCACCAACAACAGCAAAGTTCGAAGTAGTGGTATAGCCTGTTTCCAGGAAATCCTTGATATTGTCGGGGCTCGATACCCATGGTGTGGGCTGGCGGACACCGTCAACGATCGGGGAGTCATATTGCGGGATCATTAAACCGGCGTCCAGTTTCGGACCCCAGCTTTCATCGACACCGTCTTTAATACCGCCACCGGCTCCATCGACATAGGAAAACTGTCCTTCAGC
>CAYJNJ010000031.1:27272-38126 GCA_964371595.1 uncultured Bacteroidales bacterium
GCCATATTCATTCTGATAATTCGGAAGGCGTAAGGGCTTTTCAAAGGTTGTTGAGTTTGACACCTCGACATTGAGCCCTTTTCTGGTTGCGGCACCGGCCGATCCTGATTTGGTAGTGATCAGAATGACTCCGTTGGCTGCCCTGGATCCATAAAGAGCGGCGGCATTAGGTCCTTTCAGGACGGAGATGCTTTCCACATCATCAGGATTGATATCGGCTGCACCGTTACCCCTGTTAACACCATTCTCTTTACTGTTGGTAATGTCGGCACCTGCGCCGCCTAATCCATCGTCTTTGGAGAAATCGTCATTACTGATGGGGATACCGTCAACCACAAATAGTGGTTGGTTATTCCCTGTAATAGAGGTGACCCCACGGATCACGATACGTGAAGATGCGCCTACAGCACCGGAGGAATTGGTAATCTGGACACCGGAGATTTTTCCGTTAAGTGAATTAACGATGTTGGTCTCCTTAGCCTTGGCCAATTCTTCACCTTTCATGTCCTGTACTGCATAACCCAGTGACTTCTTTTCTCGCGAGATACCTAAAGCTGTCACAACGACTTCTTCCAAACCGACAACGTCTTCATCCATTTTTATGTCTATCGTTGGTTTTCCGTCGATCTTGACTTCCTGTGTGAGCATCCCCACAAACGAAAAGATCAGTTCATTGTAGCCCGCCGGAACAGTAAGGGTATAAAATCCATTTATATCCGTAACCGTACCCGTAAGCGTGCCTTTGACAACAATGGATACCCCCGGGATTGGCGTCCCGTCTTTAGCATCCGTTATCGTTCCCTTGACAACCGCTTGGGCCAAAGCGGCCTGCATTCCTACAAGAAGTAGAAATACCAATAAAAGTGTAAATTTTCTCATAGAAGTAATTTTTGGTTATTGAATTGTTGATTTCGCTTCTGTTAATGCAATATTACAATATAAAAATATCAATAACAATAGAATATTAATAAAAAAATAACCAGAAATTAACAGGATGTTAACTTTGTCAATTGATCATTAAGCAGATAAGAAAAGAATCCCGAAGAAAACTGACTAATAAATTATTTCAAGTCTACATTTTCATGCATAGCACCTTTTCGAGAAGTGGGCTATACCGAGGATAAATATAAAACCCGTGTGCAGTAGGTACCGCATCCAGTCGAAATCCATGAATGCAAGATCAATGGAGAAAATAATCAAAGCAGCAAGAAAAAAGATATAAAAACCTAGCTTCCTTTTCATCATAAAAAGGACGATGCCTGCAGCACAGGCAAGGTAAAGGAAAGAGCCGGCCCCGGCCACCAGCGTGAAATTTTCCGGTGAAATATCTCCCGGTTTGTAATAATCTTCGATAAAGCGGATAATTTTTCCGGAATAACCCAGGCCGGCAAGGAAAAGTAAAGCCGGGACAAGAAAATAAGTCAATGCACTTACCTGGATAATCCTGCATAAAAGTGACCTTTTCCTTATCCCGGTTTTTCCCGGTATAATCTGGAGTTGTTGGTTTACCTTATCCATAACTTAAGCTGAATGATGATCCAGCTAAGTTAAGGATTATTCCAGACTGCCGACTTCTTTTTCGACATCCTCTAATATTTCACAGGACTTCACCAGCGCTTTCATCTTGTTATGGTCATCATAAAGCGGGCGGTCGACATCGAGGAAGGCAACATGCCGCCTGATCACTTCTTTGGCTTTGGTGACGCCTTTTCCGAACTTGAATTCACGGAAATCCAGCGCCTGTGCTGCCGCCATGAGCTCAATGCCAAGAATCCCATAAGCGTTGTCGAGGATCTGGAAATTTTTCAGCGCCACATTCATTCCCATCGATACAAAGTCTTCCTGGTCGGCGGCGGCTGGGATCGACTGGATGGATGCCGGTGCTGAAAGGATACGCTGTTCGACGATCTGCATATCGGCAGTATACTGGCTGAGCATCATTCCTGAGAACATGCCTGCGCCTTTTGTCAGGAAGGCCGGTAAACCTACGCTGAGTGCGGGGTTGTTCAGGCGGTTCATCCTTCTTTCCGATAGGACACAGACCATGGTCACCGCAGCTCCTGCCATGTCCAGCGGTAATGCCACAGGGCTGCCCTGGAAATTGGCACCGGTAAGGGTCAGGTTATCTTCAGGAATGAATATAGGGTTGTCGCCAACGCCATTTAATTCTATTTCAACCTGCTTAATGGCATAAGCAATGGCGTCATGCGCGGTACCGATTACCTGGGGTGTGGAGCGCATCGAATAAGCGTCCTGCACCTTGCATTTGATCGTGCCTTCCTTCAGGTCACCCCCTGTGACCATCCTGTTTATGGCGGCAGCACTGCGTATGGCACCCGGGAATCCCCTGAGCTCATGCAATTTCATGGTATAAGGCTTCATATTGGCCTTCAGCGCTTCAAGCGACATGGACGCGGCAATTTCAGCCTGTTTCAGAAAATTATTAGTGTCATGAAGAAAGATGGCGCTCATGGCGGTGAGCACATTGGAGCCATTGATCGTAGCAAGGCCGTCGCGGGCCTGCAAGCCGGGAATGGGAATGCCGGCGCGGTACAGGGCTTCTTTTCCTTCCAGCAGCTCACCTTTATAATAAGCTTTGCCTTCGCCCATCATCAGCAAGGCGATCTGCGACATCGGGGCGAGGTCACCGCAGGCACCGACTGATCCCTTCTGGCAAACAAAAGGTGTTACCTCGTTATTGAGCATGTCGACCAGGGTTTGGGTGATTGCCAGCCGCATGCCGGAATTTCCGTGCGCATGGACATTGATCCTGCCTACCATCGCACCGCGCACCCACTCTTCCGGCATCGGGTCACCAATACCTGCAGCATGATTGTATATAAGGTATCGCTGAAACTCCGAAACCTGCTCATCGGTCAGCACAATTTCTGAAAATTCGCCGATCCCGGTATTCACGCCGTACATGATCTCATGGGCGGCAATTTTCTTTTCCAGCATCGCGCGGCAGGTTTCTATCCTTTTCACCGCATCAGGATGTAATTCCACTTTTTCATGGTGACGGGCAACGTTAACCACGTCTTTTATAGTAAGGCCGGAGCCCGAAATGACTAAAGTCATAATAAATAATTTTGAATGTTGAATGTTGAATGTTGAATTAATTTAAGAAATAAGATAGGGCGTTGAATTTTAAAAATTGAATCCATAATTCAACATTCAAAATTCAAAATTCAACATTTCAATAGAGTGCGGTGCGGTTGATTTTGATCTTAAATTTCAAAGCCCAGCTATACGACATGTGGAGGACAATTTGCCACAAATTTACATAATTTATCCCCCGGATATTGATTAAGGATTATTTTTGCCGCGAATTTCAAAATATGATAGTCAGGATTGATTCTGCCGATGCGCTTGCCGGGATTGTTAACCGGGCCGAGAACCTGCTGGTTTATTTCTATAATGATGAATGCGCACCCTGCCTGAGCCTGCGGCCAAAAGTGGAAGAACTGATCAGCGTGCGTTTTCCCTTAATGGACCTTGTCTATGTCGATGCCAAAATTTTCCCCGGCCTGATAGCAGATTACCAGGTTTTCAGCTTCCCCGTTTTGATTTTCTTCTTTGAAGGAAAGGAGTACCTGCGTTACAGCAAGTATGTTTCGATTTCGGAATTGAAAGAATCGATCGGGAGGATTTACGACCTCTATCATTTACCCAATTAACCGGCTAAAACCTTTTCAATTACCTGGCCGGCGGTCAGGTTGCTTTGTTCACCGGATTTCATATTTTTTAATGTAAGGACCCCGCTGTTGATCTCATTTTCACCCGCCAGCACCACGAATGGGATCTGCTTCTGGTCGGCGTATTTCATCTGTTTTTTCAATTTCCCGGCATCAGGAAATATTTCAGTTGAAATGCCCGAATCCCTGAACCGGGCCGCCAGCCGGAGACAATATTTTTCTTCCGCTTCGCCAAAATTTACCAGCAGAACCCGGGTACCGGAGATATCGTGTTCCGGAAAACCATCCATGGCCAGCATTACATCATAGATCCTGTCGGCGCCAAACGAAATGCCAACACCCGAAACCCCCGGAAGGCCGAAAATCCCCGTCAGGTCATCATACCTTCCCCCGCCGCAGATACTGCCGATTTCCACCTCTTTTGCCTTGACTTCAAAAATGGTCCCTGTATAATAATTCAGTCCCCTGGCGAGGGCGATATCCAGCTCGCATTCGCCTGTGAAACCAAGGACATCAAGACGGTCAAACACATACCGCAACTCGGCTATTCCTTTCATGCCGGTTTCAGAAGCGCCAAGATGTTTTTCGAGGTATGAAATCCTTTCCGACACATCTCCCTTAAAATTCATAAAAGGGCTGATCAGCTCCATTTCCCTGGCCGAAAAGCCTTTTTCTTTCATTTCTGCAAATACTTTTTCCTGCCCGGTTTTATCGAGCTTGTCGAGTGCAACGGTAAGGTCGGTAAATCGATCGGAAACGCCTGCTATTTCAGCTATTCCGGCCAGAATTTTCCGGTTGTTCAGTTTGATGGTGACATTGACTTTCAACACTTTAAACACATCGTGGATGATCTGGACCAGTTCAACTTCATTCATCAGCGAGTCGCTGCCGATCACATCCACATCGCACTGGTAAAATTCCCGGTAGCGGCCTTTCTGGGGCTTGTCGGCCCTCCAAACAGTCTGTACCTGGTATCGCTTGAAAGGAAAGCTGATCTCGTTCAAATGGCTAACGACAAACCTGGCAAAAGGAACGGTCAGGTCATAGCGCAGCCCTTTTTCAGCTATTTTCAAGGTAAGCGGGCCGGGATTTTCTTCATTAAATAATTCGGATGAAGCCCCTGACAGGTAATTCCCGGAATTCAGGATCTTGAAGAGCAGCTTATCGCCTTCCTCCCCGTACTTTCCCATGAGTGTGGAAAGGTTTTCCATGGCAGGGGTTTCGATGGGGACGTATCCATAATGGCTGAACACTTTCCTGACGTTATTGAAAATGTAATTTCGCCGCACCATCTCCTGCGGTGTGAAATCCCTGGTGCCTTTCGGCACAGTAAATTTTTCACCCATGATTGTTTCTTTATAAAGATTATAACTTCCGGAAATTTTAGGCAAAGGTCGCATTTTTCGTTTATTTTTGCCCTGACCTGGATGTAAATTTACCGGATGAGGATCCTACTGATAGCCAATAAACTACCTTACCCTGCCAAGGACGGCGGCGCAATAGCCACAATGAACCTTGCAAAGTCGTTTGCCCTGCTGGAGCATGACGTTACCCTGCTGGCAATAAATACTTCCAAGCATTTCACAGATCCGGGTCTCATCCCTTCCGAATTATCGGATTTAATAAGGTTTATCAGTATCCCTGTGGATACGGACATTAAAATTACCCGTCTTGTCCGCAATTTCTTTTTCTCAAAATGGCCTTACAATGCTGAGAGGTTTATCAGCAAAGATTTTGAGCAAGCCCTGATCAGCTTGCTTGATAAGGAGAAATTCGACATTATCCAGCTTGAAGGCCTTTATCTTGCCCCTTACCTGGATGTGGCCCGGTCGCATTCAAGTGCCAAAGTCGTGATGCGGGCCCATAATATCGAGCATGAAATATGGGAGCGGACAGTTACCCAGCAGTCTGGTATAAGAAAGATATATTTGCGCCACCTGGCCTGCCGGATCCGGAGAATGGAGCTGCAATACCTAAATCATTACGATGCCGTTGTTCCAATTACAACTAGGGATGAGGAAATGCTCAGGAAACTGGGCTGCCGGTTACCGTGCCATGTAGTCCCAATGGGCATTAATGCCGGTGACCTGTTTCCGGATCACAGCCGGCTTGAGTTTCCGGGCCTCTTTCATATCGGCGCCCTCGACTGGATGCCGAACCAGGAAGGGCTTCTCTGGTTTTTTGACAATGTCTGGGGTAAGATACTCCAAAAGCACCCGGACCTTAAATTCTACCTTGCCGGTAGAAATGCCCCTCAGAAGTTCACTTCACTGCCTTATCCCAATATTGAATTTTTAGGGGAAGTCGATGATGCATACCAGTTCATCAGGTCGAAAGCTATCATGATAGTCCCCATTTTGTCGGGAAGCGGGATGCGGATCAAAATTATTGAAGGGATGGCCCTTGGAAAAGCCATCGTTACCACTTCTATTGGAACTGAAGGAATTGCGACTTCTCACGGGGAGAACATATTTATTGCCGATTACCCGGAAGATTTTGCCGGGAATGTTTGCGCCCTGGCCGAAAACCGGGATCTTTGCCTGGAAATGGGCAATAAAGCACGTAATTTTGTGACGGAAAATTATGACAATAATGCCATCACCGGTTCGCTGGCCATATTTTATGAAAATCTGCTGAAATGATCGCTGAATATTCATTCTGGCTGGCTATTTTTCTCGTATTCCACACCTACGTGATCTACCCGCTTATCCTGAAAATATTTTCGCATGGCAGGAAAGGTAATACGATCACATATGGGCGCGATGGGGAACTTCCTTTTGTTTCCGTTATCATTTCAGCCCATAACGAAGAAAGCTGCATTGCCGAAAAAATCCGGAGTATATACTCTGGAACTTACCCTCCTGGCCGCTTTGAAGTACTCATCGGTTCCGATAATTCTTCCGATCGTACTGCGGAAATTGTCACCTCCCTGATGCATTCATATTCTTCGTTAAAATTTTCGGAATTTACAGAAAGAAGAGGGAAGGGGAATGTTGTGAATGACCTGGTAAAGCAGGCGGAGGGAACAATTCTTGTGCTTACTGATGCAAATGTGATCTTTCATGCCGACACTATTTTTTATATGGTACGGCATTTTAAAAATCCCGTTATAGGCCTGGTCGACACCAATATGGTCAACCGCGGAATGAAAGCTAGTGGAATTTCGTTCCAGGAAAAAGCCTATATCTCAAGGGAGGTAAATATAAAAGACCGTGAAAGCCGTCTTTGGGGTGCAATGATGGGCCCTTTCGGGGGTTGCTATGCTATCCGGAAGGAAGATTACGCCCTGGTCCCTTCTAATTTTCTCGTTGATGATTTTTATATCAATATGAGGATTTTCGAGAAGCGAAAGCTGGCTATTAACGATATTCAATCCATTGTTTTTGAAAGTATTCCTGATGAATTAAAGGTAGAATTCAGGAGAAAGGTACGGATTGGGACCGGTAATTTCCAGAACCTTAGGAAATTCTGGCGGCTGATATTCACTGCCCGATATGGCTTTGCCTTTCTTTCGCACAAAGTGATACGCTGGTTCGGTCCTTTTTTCCTGTTGATAGCACTGGCAGCTAATATCATCCTGGCTTTGAATAATAAAATTTATACGGGCATCCTGGCAATTCACCTGTTCTTTTACCTTATTCCTGTATTTGATTATATCCTGAAGAAAATGAAGGTGCATTTCGGGCCATTCCGGCTCGTAACGCATTTTATCTCCATGAATGCTGCGCTGTTTATAGGGTTTTTCCGCTCTTTACGGAATGTGAGTTCCGGAATCTGGGAAAGAACCGAACGGGGTTGATCCGCACGAACACCTTATTCCATATGTCCATATCCATGAGCGGAGAATCAGTGGTGGCTTTCAATGTCAGGAAAAAGCCAAGCGGGAAAAGGATCAATGAAGACAGCCACATCCCCCAGGTAACTTCGATGGCGCCTTTTAAGGCCGATTTTTCTCCAATCATCGAAATTATATAATAAAGGATAAAAAAGAGTATCGATATCACGGTTGGTAGCCCCAGCCCTCCTTTCCGGATAATAGCTCCCAGGGGGGCGCCCACAAAAAACATTACCAGGCATGCAATGGAAAGCGTAAATTTTCTGTGCCAGACAATCTTGTGCTTTAATAATCCTTCTTCCCGTGTTTTGAACGACTGAACGTGATATTCGAGCGTTTTCCTTGCGCCCCTGGCTGAGGAAAGTGCGCTTGCCGTAACAAGTATATGGTCATCGCCTGTAAACTGGCTGAGCAGGTCTTCCGGGACCGGGGTAATGGAAGTATCCGTACCGGGTATGTAAGTGGAATCGAGGTTAAGATATACCTGGTAGTTACGGGGGTAATTCTTTGCCAGGTTCTGCCTTTGTGCTTGCAGTTCGGTACCCATTGAGTCTATGAAATAATTCAGCTGCCTGATATTCAGCATCTGGTAATTATTCTTGAATAGCTCTTCATTGGTCCGGTTCAGCTCAAATTCCGAAAGGTCGAATATCCGCTGCTGCTCCCTGAAGGAGGTGCGTTGATAAGGCATATTCCGCTTTGAATCTTTCTGGTCAGTTTTCTCCTGGTAATTATACCCGCTATAAAGGGTGAATATCAGGTACCTCCCGTCGGCCGTGGATTCCATCAGCCCTGAATCAGCAACGGTTACATCGGTGTTGCCTTTCCCACCTGTATGATTATAGATCATTACCCGGTATATATGATTGCCGTCTTTCCCTTTTTTCCCGACCCTGATCACATAATCTTCCATATCATTATAAAAAATACCTTCCTTGATATTTACCGCCAGTTTTTTCTTCCTGATATCATAAAGAAGCGATTTGAATTTCAGGTTTGCAACCGGGAGGACGTTATTGGAGAAATAAAATGCAAATACCGATATCAAGATAGATAATACGATGAGCGGTTTCATAATGGAACGGAGTGAAATCCCTGCCGATTTCATAGCGACCAGTTCATAATTTTCGCCCAGGTTACCGAAAGTCATCAGCGATGAAAGCAGGATGGCAAGCGGTAAAGCCAGCGGGACAAATGTGAACGAGGCATAAAACAGCAATTCACTTATAACGTACCATTCCAGTCCTTTGCCAACCAGGTCGTCGATATACATCCACATGAACTGCATCAGGAGAATAAAGAGGGAAATGAAGAAAGTGACCAGCAAAGGCCCGAGGTAGGTTTTCAACACCAGTGCATATATTTTCTTCATTCCTGACATGCTTTCAGAAACGCAAAGGTAGGGTATTAAATTGCTGAAGAATAATCTGTGAAATTAACTTTAATTGTTTTTTAGTATATTTGACCATCTGAAAAATATCAATCATTAAACTTTAAAAACATGAGAAAATTTCTACTTTGCCTGTTAGCCCTGACGATCGGCTTTTCCGGATTTACGCAGAATAAACCGGTTTTTAAGAAGGATGTCAAATCCTACTCTGCAATCAAAGCAGACCGTATTGGTCAGGAGCCAGTTAAAACAAAACCTGTCACCACATCAGTGGTAAACACTCCTGTAAGCTATAAAAATACGGGAGATGTATCGTTTGTAACAGTTGTTTCCATTGGTACTGCTGCGAATGCATACAGTTATGGATACGCCGGCGGCCAGAAGGCAATTCTGTATGCCAACAACGACATTAACACGGTTTCCCATTTCCATCGCCAGGGGGGCACCCTCGATCCGGGCGGTTATTCGGGTGATCTTAGTTATGATGTTTCATTTGACGGAGGGATGACCTGGACCAACCAGGTGGAATGCTATGTAGCCACGAATAATGCTGGTGGAACTTATTACACAGATGCAGCCCGTTATCCCAACCATGGCATCTGGAACCCGGAAGGCAATACCGATCCGGATAATGCTTACCTGACGTATTTTGCGCCCTGTATTGATGGCAGCAACGGAGCTGACAGCTGGGGCGGCCATGCACACGGACGTGCCCGGTTCGGAGATATCGGCGATACGACCAAAAACCTAACCCATTCTGACCCGCCTTACTACCAGTATATCCCCGATGCTTACGATGTTTCCAAGGATGGAATTATCATCGCAGTGGATGCTAACCAGGACTGGACGACAGGAACGGTAGATTACCAGGGTTCCCTCATCGTTTACCGCGGTGAATGGGATGAAGGCATTGGTGATTTCGTGTTTGACAGGTCTTTGCTTGATTTTCCGACAAACGCTGAAAATGACCGTCCGGTGCATATCAAATTTGCCTTTGGCCCTGATGGACAAACCGGTTGGATTGCTATTATTACCGATAATGCATCTGTTGATCCGCTGGTGCCCGGTTTCCGCTACTACTACCCGGTATTTATCAAAACCACTGACGGTGGCCTGAGCTGGGAAGACCCAATTTCAGTTCGTCTGGACGGGCCTGATGGACTCTATGGTGTCCTCAATTACCTGACCGATCAGCAGATCACCGATCTTTACGAACCACCTGCTCCAGCAAGGGATGAAATTCCTTATACAACAGCATTTGACTGTGACGTAGTGGTTGATTATCAAGGAAATCCGCATCTTGGCGTTATTGTTGGCGTAGGTGCTTCGACAGAATATAGTATTATTTCTGCAGCTGAGTACTTTGCAGCTTTTGATATATTTACCCTTGACGGCGGAGCAACATGGGAAGGTTACTGTGCAGGTAAACTGAAGCAGTTCCGCGGTACTTTCGGTACAGATTATTCAGAAGATAACAGGATCCAGATATCCTCTACCCAGGACGGTGACAAGGTATTCCTTACCTGGCTTGACACCTGGCTGGAAGGAGCTGAAGAAAACAATGCCCCGGATGTATTCTGTCGCGGTATTGATGTCAACTATCCTCCGAATCCTTTCATATTTACCTCTAACGAAGTAGGGGAGGACCTGCCAACAAACGTTACAACTTTCTCGGAAGCTATGTGGCAGGCATATTTTGCAGTGACTTCCAGGTATAGCCTGGTTAATGATGACGGCGATTTTGTAATCCCGATCAGTTACGAAGCACTGACAACGCCGTTTGACCCAGCGCTTCCTGTTCAATACAAATATATCCAGGATTTCAAGTTTACAGTAGCTGATTTTATGTTTGAAGGTGTAGAAGAAAAGGAAAGTGTGAGCAATGTTTCAGTTTCCCAGAATTATCCTAACCCGTTCAGCCAGTCAACTACAGT
>CAYJNJ010000031.1:38136-43297 GCA_964371595.1 uncultured Bacteroidales bacterium
GTCCAGGTCACACTGAAAAGCAAGGCCGATCTGGGTTTGAAGGTTACCGATCTTCTTGGCCGGGAGGTGATGAATGTCGAAAAAAGCCAGCAAGATGCCGGTTCCTATGAGTTTATAATAAATGGTGCTGACCTCCAGGATGGAGTTTATTTCTACACCGTCATAGCAGGCAGGGATCAGGTTACACGAAAAATGATCGTCAGATAAACTTTTTAACATATTTAGCAAAGCCATGATTTCATTGAGATCATGGCTTTTTTTATCATTTATTGTGAATGGGGGATAAAATAAAATTAAAATAATATTATCTTTATCGCTTGATTTGAGATGCACTAACCAAAATGTTTAATTTAATTATTTAACCCATGAAAAATGTTCTACTTTGCCTTTTGGCATTAACTATTGCCTTTAGTGGCTATTCTCAGAAGAAACCTGTTCTTAAAGGTGATGTAAAGTCCCACTCTGCAATCAAGACCGATCGCATTGGCTGGGAACCGGTTAAGACAAAACCCATCACCACTTCCACTGTTACGGCTCCCGCGAGCTTAAAAAACACAAGGGATGTCAATTTTGTAACCATCGTTAACATTGGTACCTCAGCCAATGCTTACAGCTACGGTTATGCTGGCGGACAAAAGTCCATCCTTTATGCCAATAACGACATCAACACCGTTTCCCATTTCCATCGTCAGGGGGGATCCCTAGATGTTGGTGGCTATTCGGGTGACCTTAGTTATGATGTTTCTTTCGATGGCGGTATGACATGGACCAACCAGGTTGAATGCTACAGGGCCGTTAACAATGCCGGCGGTACTTATTACACCGATGCCGGACGTTACCCGAACCACGGTATCTACAACCCGACAGGTAACACCGACCCGAACAACGCTTACCTGACCTATTTTGTCCCGACTCTCGACGGATCCAACTCCGCAGATTCATGGGGAGGTTATGGTTACGGCCGTGCAAGTTTTGGCGACGTCAACGATACGATCAGGCACCTAGATACCAGCGTTCCGCCTTACTACCTTTACATTCCTGATGCATACGATGTTTCCAGTGAAGGAATTGCTGTTACTGTTGATGTAAACCAGGATTGGAGCACCGGTACTGTTAATTACCAGGGATCACTTATCGTTTCCCGTGGTGAATGGGATGAAGGCCTTGGTGATTTTGTTTATGAAAAATCCATGATCGATTTCCCGACCAACGCTGAAAACGACCGCCCGGTGCACGTTAAGTTTGCATTTGGACCTGATGGTCTTACCGGCTGGATCGTTGTGATCACTGACAATGCTTCTGTTGATCCATTGGTACCTGGCTTCCGTTATTACTACCCGGTATTTATCAAAACCACCGACGGCGGTTTAAGCTGGGAAGATCCTATTTCTGTCCGCCTCGATGGTCCTGATGGACTTTACGGCGTTCTGAATTATCTGACCGACCAGCAGATCACCGATCTGTACGAACCACCTGCACCTGCAAGAGATGAGATCCCTTATACCACTGCATTTGATTGCGATATCGTAGTTGATTCCCATGGAAACCCGCATCTTGGCGTTATCGTTGGCGTTGGCGCTTCAACTGAATACAGCATCATTTCAGCATCTGAGTACTTCGCTGCTTTCGACATCTTTACCTTAGATGGCGGAGCAACCTGGGAAGCTTACTGTGCCGGTAAACTGAAACAGTTCCGCGGAACTTTCGGTACCGATTATACTGAAGACAACCGTACCCAGATCTCTTCAACACAGGATGGCAGCAGGGTATTCCTTACCTGGCTCGACACCTGGCTGGAAGGCGCAGAAGAAAACAATGCCCCTGACATTTTCTGCCGTGGTATTGAAGTAAATTATCCTCCGCAGTCTTTCAAATTTACTGTTGACGAAAATGGCGATGATCTGCCGTCAAATGTCACTACCTTCTCTGAAGCAATGTGGCAGGCATATTTCGCTTCGACCTCAAGATACAGCCTTGATGATGGCAATGGTAATTATACTGTTCCGTTCAGCTACGAAGCCCTGACAACCCCGTTTGACCCGGCACTTCCTGTTCAGTACAAGTATATCCAGGATTTCACCTTCGATGGTGCTGACTTTGCAATCGTTGGCGTTGATGAAAAGGAAAACAAGAGTATTACCTCCGTTTCACAAAACTATCCGAATCCATTCAGCCTGACTTCTACTGTCAGGGTTAACCTGGAAGCTAAAGCCAGCCTGAAACTGGTTGTTACCAATCTCCTTGGCCAGCAGGTCATGGAAATTGTACGTGGCGATGTTGCCGCCGGAATGCATGAATTTGTGATTGACGGCAGCAAACTCGGCAACGGAATTTATTTCTATACCGTTTATGCCGGTAAGGAAACCGTAACCAACAAAATGATTGTTGAATAAGCATTTTCCCTTTACATTATTAAAAGGCAGGGCATTGCGTCCTGCCTTTTTTTTTGAACATAGGGGGGCTTGCTTTGTTTATAGATACAAACCATTAAATATGCCTGATATCGGCGGCAGCTGGACACTTATAACCGGTGCAACAACTATAACGGCCTACGAAGTCGCCAGGGCCCTTGCAGCTAAAGGAGAGAACCTCGTGCTGGTGTGCGGGGATGAATTGCGGCTTTGTGAAGTAGCCCGTGAGCTAAACGCGATTTCAGATATCATAATCATGCCGGTCGACCTTTCTAAGCCCGGGTCTACAGTCCTCATTTTTAATGAATGCGAGCGACTGGGCCTGAAGATTAAAAAGCTGTTAAACTTTGCCCCGGAAAATAATTAACTTTGCCCGCTAAGTAATTGTTTCATTGAATATTTCTGAACTATGCATACAAAACGACTTCTGACTCTCGTCACATTCCTGTTTGTTATTATAACAGGCCTGTTCTCCCAGTCTAAGCCCAATCCGGCGATCACTGCAAATGAAATAAAATCTCACGTATCTTTCCTTGCTTCTGATGATCTTAAAGGAAGATATACAGGAACACCGGGCAGCCACGCCGCTTCAGAATACATCAGGAACCAGTTCCGGGCTGCTGGCCTGAAGCTCATGGAAGAAGACGGGTTCCAGAGTTTCGAAGTAGTGGTCAACGTAAGTGCGGGAGTGAATAATTCATTTACTGTGAACGGAAAAGCCGCAATTTCCGGTACCGACTTTACCCCATTCTCATTTTCAAAAAATGCCAGCCTTGAGGCAAGTGTGGTTTTTGCAGGATATGGTTTTGAGATCGCACAGGATAGCCTTGCCTGGAATGATTACGAAAGTATTGACGTGACCGGGAAATGGGTCATGATCCTCAGGAGTGACCCGGAATATGATAAGCAGGAAAGCCGTTTCGTTCTATTTGCTGATGACAGGGATAAAGTGCTCATTGCCCGTGATAAGGGGGCTGCGGGCGTCATATTTGTTTCCGGAAAGAAATTTGATTCAGGAGATGAACTGGTCCCGATGTATTTCGATAAGACCCAATCAACGGCAGGACTTCCTGTATTCCATGTGAAAAGGGCACTCGCAGATGAAATACTTTCTCCTTCGGGTACCACAGTCGACAGCCTGGAATCATCGCTCATCTCAGCGATGAAGCCAAATTCCTTTGCTGTTAATTCTATTGTTGCTGCTACCTCAGAAGTGATCCAGGAAAAAGTCATGGCGCGTAACGTAATCGGAATGCTCGAAGGCAGCGACCCGGCCCTGAAAAACAGCTATGTTGTAATTGGTGCACATTACGATCACCTGGGTATGGGAGGGGCCGGCAGCGGCTCCAGGTTAATGGATAGCCTTGCCATTCATAACGGTGCCGACGACAATGCCTCCGGCGTGGCAGGCATGATTGAGCTTGCCACTTTCCTGGCATCTCAAAAACCCGCCCCTATGAGGAGTGTCATTTTCATTGCCTTCGACTCTGAAGAGCTTGGCCTGCTTGGTTCCAAGTATTTTACCGGCCATCCGCCAGTCAATTTAAGAGAGATTGTGGCTATGTTAAATTTTGATATGATCGGCAGGATGAAAAAGGAAGACCCGGCCGTCATGATTGGTGGAACCGGGACATCAACCGAATCGGAAGATCTCCTGCATAGCCTTGATACAGGCAACATCCACCTGAATTTCTCACCAGAAGGCTTTGGCCCTTCCGACCATGCTGCTTTTTATGCGGAGAATATCCCGGTGTTTTTCTTTTCTACCGGTGCACATGAGGATTACCATACCCCGGATGACGATTGGGACCGCTTAAATTATGAAGGCGAGCAGCAGCTCATGGAAATTGCCGGCCAGCTAACGCTTAAAATTGCAAACAATGATTTCCCACTGACTTTCCAGGAAGCCGGTCCGAAGGAACAGGCGGGCAGGGCCGGTTACCGTTTTAAAGTGACCCTGGGCATCATGCCCGACTTTACTTCCACTGTTGAAACCGGCTTAGGAGTAGGAGGGGTGAAAAAAGACGGGCCTGCTTTCAAGGGAGGGATGCTCAAGGGGGATGTTATTACTGCCATCGACGGCAAGCAGATCAACGATATTTACGATTACATGAACCGGCTCAAAAAGCTTCAGCCCGGTCAGCGGATTTCAGTGGATGTTATGCGAAACAATAAGAAAGAGGTATTGATCATACAGTTATAGCATGAACGAATACCTCTCACGGACTTTCCTGGTTAAATTCATTAAATTCGGCATGGTCGGGTTTTCAGGAGTTTTCGTGGACTTCGGCATCACGTATGTTTGCAAGGAATGGCTCAGGATCCAGAAATACATTGCCAACTCAATCGGATTCATTGTCGCAGCATCATCAAACTATTTTTTAAACCGTGTGTGGACGTTTAAGAGCCAGAACCCGGATGTAGCCACCGAGTATACCGAGTTTTTCATCATCAGCCTGGTAGGCCTTGGAATCGCCAACCTGATTGTTTTTTTGATCCACGGCAAATTGAAGCAAAACTTCTATCTATCGAAGCTGTTTGCTATCGGTATGGTGACGATCTGGAATTTCTTCGCGAACTACTATATTACGTTTGCGGGGTAGACGGTATTCTCTTCAATATTTTAATGCTTCAAGAGACACCAGGTCAAAACGGGCAGTACCGGAATAAGATTCTGTCCAACCGGCATAAAGATGAACTTTTAAAGTGTCCGATTCAAATAATGTTAAGGTATCCTTTAATGATTCCCG
>CAYJNJ010000032.1:0-40603 GCA_964371595.1 uncultured Bacteroidales bacterium
AAAGCATGTCAGAGGCGGGGTTGGGGTAGATCTGCACTTGCTGTTCCGGCTTCATGAGATTTTCCATTCCCACCTCACATTCGGCAAGGATCTCAAGCTGGTTGTTGCAGCCTGTGGCATTATCCGTAATCTGAATAATTCCTTCCTGTGCAGCAAGGAAATCACAAATGCTCAGGACATCGCAGTCGGTCATTGCAGGGTTGAAAATGAGAAAAAGCATGTTGAAGGATTCATGGTCGATGTTTTCCAATCCTGAAAGACTGGTCAGGCTTTCATTATACCCAACCCAGAGCATTTCCCCAATGGAAGATATTTTTGATAGAGCCGTTATATCATTTAGATTATTATTATATCCAATTTCCAACCAGCTACCCAGGTATTCCAGGTTGACAAATCCATCCAGATCTGTCAAAGAGTAATTTCCAAGAATTGAAAGATTTCCATCAATGGCCGACAGGTTTTCCAAACCCATGAGAGAAACAAGGGCATCATTATAACTGATAGATAATGAGCCTGATACGACGGTAAGCGCTTCAAGGCCCTGCAAGTTCTCCAGTATGTCATTCCCTTCGATCTTACTGTACATGCCCATGGAAGTGATATTGCTCAATCCGTTCAGGTTCGAAATATTTTCCCCGCTTATGATTACCAATCCTTCCATTGAAGTGCAACCGGAATAATCATTAGCAAAATTATCGACATCCGCCTGGCTCTGCAGGTAATAATCGCCATGCGGCAGGCATGTCAGGGTAATGCCACAGTGTGCGGCTATATCCGGAGGGCTCTTGCAACCGGAGGCATTATTATAGATATCCACATGTCCGTTAGGTTCCGACAGATAGTCACAAATGCCTTCCACATCGCACTCTTCGAGTATTCCATTATCATGGATAACCAAATCTGCAACAGATTCCTTCTGAAGGCCGGATAATGCCGAGATACTCATCAGCAGATTGTTACCGATAATCTCCACGTTTCCTCCGACCGTAACCAGATTTTGCAATCCGGTAAGGCTTGCCAGGATTGAATTTGAATGGATTTTCAGGTCCAGGCCAACTGAGATCAGGTTTTCAAAGCCGGAAAGGCCTGAAAGATTCGACGTTTCTGAAATTCTCAATTCGCCACCAATCGAGGTAAGGACACTAATTCCTTCCAGGTTGTAGATGTCATTACCGCTAATCATAACCCAACCCGCGATTTGTGTGCAGCCCGGATAATTAAGGGTAAAGTTATCGATCTGGGACTGGGTTGTAAACGATATCCCTTCGGGCAGGCAGGATTGTGAAGTGGCGGTAAGTGTCAGCAGGAAACTGCTTAGTAAAACGAAAAGTGTTTTCATAGTTCCGGTTTTTTTTCTCACAGAGGTTCACAAAGGTTTTCACAGAGAGCACGAAGAAAATCCGCGTAAATCCGTTGCATCCGCGTTTATCCGTGTGCCATTGATAGAACACGGATGACACGAATGCGACGAATGACCACGGATATTTCTAGTCTTAAGTGTTTAGTGTTAAGGTTTAAGTTCATGAATTTTATTTATCTTACAGTCTTACAGTCTTACAGTCTTACAGTCCTCCCGTCTTACCGTCTTATCACCATTTTTCTTACCACCATCTCTCCTCCCGTCTCTACCCTCACAAAGTAAAGCCCCGGCGCTAGCCCATTCACCGGTATTTTCACCGTTTCGCCTTTCCACTGTTCCAGTGTTCCATTGTTCCATTGTTCCATTGTTATTCCTCTGCTATCAAAGAGTATAATACTTTCGATCTTTTCCGAAGATTCAATGAAAAGCACGTCAGAGGCGGGGTTGGGGTAGATTTCTACAGCACCCGAGATTTGCTCTTCTTGAATTCCCCACGGGCAAAGTTCGCAAGCTTCATCGGTAGGACCGGATTCACACCAATCCAATTCGCTTGAATAAATTGCAGTTACATAATAACAAAAGGGACAATTAGAAAGCAAATGGGAAGAATCGTCAACAAATTCTTCCACCTCAGAATATCCTCTGTAATAAAAGGGGCCCCCGTTATCCGACCGGTAAATTGCATAGTAAGCTACAGTATCAACACTATATGATCTTTGTATAAAAGCCTTAAGATTCCAGTTATAATTCATCGAAGGATTTATTTCCAGCAAAGTTTGCCATCCTCCGAAGTTCATCATATTTCCATAACCGTCAATTGCAGGGCCATCATCAACTCCGGCAGGATACCCTGTTTGAGTATTGACATAATATCCAACCCACAACTCCTGACTGATATCAATCATTTGAGGGGAGTCAAGTGTTATGAAATTCCATTGCCCGATGACTGGATCGCTGACAGGCTGGTCAATAACCAAATTGCCCGCACCTGGTCCAGTCCAAACCCTTACATTATATGTTGCCTGGGTTTCGGCAGGGAAAAAGGCAATCTGGGTAATTTCAGATCCTTCATATTCAGAAAGCTGTGACGTAGTCCATCGTGAAGCAACGTCAAACTCGACTTCATCATTTGTTCCAATGGAATTTCCTGAATTTATTCCATCGTCCCATTCTATCCATTCATCATCAGGCCCAAAAGGATTTTCCCAATTTAATAACATGGCCTCCGGATCACTGATGGCTTCAACTTCCAGATTTTTTGGGGCTTTGCATACCCTGTAAACATGAATATTATCAACAAACCACCCCAGGATGTTAAGCGAGTTTTCACCTGAAGCTGCAAAACGTATTTTAAAAATCGTTTCAATTGCCTGGCTGGTGATATTAAGATGCTCCGACATCCAGTCGAAACTTCCATCATCGTTTGAATACGTTGAAACCGTGGCCCATTCCTGGCTGTCCCAGTTCCAGACCTGGACAAGCATTTCCTCCGTTCCGGTAGGGTTGTAATTATCTAACTTAATATCATAATCCAGGTAGATATCTCCTTCTGTCATCGAATCAGCCAAAAGAGGATAACTTTCCAGGGCAATCTGATAGTCATTCTGAATTGGATCCCAGGTAAATTCGGCTGATGGATCCGGCTGACCTTCCTGCCAGTTGATGGACCAATTCTCTCCTTCCGGCAGCCAGTTGTTTGTTCCAAAAGTTCCATTGTTCCATTGTTCCAGGAAAGGGAGCGGGTAACCGTCTTCATCCTGTGCAAAACCTTGAATTGAAGCCTGGAGGCTGAACAGCACGAAAATAATGAAGGTTAACTTTTTCATCGCGTGAATAATTAATTGTTGATGAAAAAAACTTTTGGCGGTTGGAGGAACTATTGATAAGACAGGGATTTCCCGGGAAAGGTTGCATGATTGTGATTTTATTATTTAACCGCAAAGGCACACGAAGGGTTTTCACAAAGGATCACGAAGGAATATTTATTCCCGAAATTTCTTTGTGCGCCTTCGTGAACATACTTAGCGCGCCTTTGTGGTTAAATAAGCGGTAATAAGAGCGCTTACAATGTGCTATTAATTCAAATATTCATTGGAAAATTGCTAATATTGTTGTTTTGATTGATGAAGTAAAAACCACTAAGGCACTAAGAACACTAAGAGCCACTTAGATTAATAATTCGGTGTTCACTTCTTAGTGCCTCTTAGTGATCTTCGTGCTCTTAGTGATCAAATAAAAACTTAAATCTATGTACAAAAGATATTTAATTGCCCTGGTTCTAACCGCAACCTCAATCCTGAGCTTTTCGCAAACTGCCGCCGACCTCCTCAACACGATCAAACCGGAAAACTACCCCGGCGCCAACGTGGTGGTGGTGTTCGACAGCACTATCGCCAATGTGCAGGAATCGGGCCTTACCTATGTAAATATGCACCGGCTTTACAAAGTGATGACGCCATCGGGAGCCTTGCAGCTCAGTATCATCAAGATTGACTACGACCCGCTGTCGGCTTACGTGGAGATCAGGAGAGTGGTTGTTTACAGAGGCGGGAAAGACGGGAAGACGGGAGGACTGGAAGACGGGGAGACTGTAGGACGGGAGGACGGTAAGACTGTAGGACAAATAGTAAGTAATCCGGTGCTGGATTATCCGGCGCCGGCCCGGGCTATTTATTGGGGCGCTCGTGAGAAGATGATTGAAGTAGGTCGGCTGGAACCGGGTGACGCGGTAGAGGTGTGGCTCTTCCGCAAGGGCTTTACCTATGCGCTGCTGGGCGATGAACAGCCGGGCGATGACGATAAGTACATCCCTCCGATGAAAGGGCAGTTCTATGATATCGTCCCCTTCTACAGCGACGATCCGATCGTGGAAAAGGTCTACCGCGCCAGCATCCCGGCGGATAAGGTCCTGCAATATGAGTTTTATAACGGCGACGTGAAATCCTCCGCTACAAGGCAGGGTGATATGATGACCTACACGTATTCCAAAAAAGATATTAAACCGATGAAAAGGGAACCGGGCATGGTCGACCTTTCCGACGTGGCGCCCAAGCTGCTTATGTCGACCAGCCCCGACTGGTACGCCAAATCGAAATGGTTCTACCAGGTAAACGAGGACTTCGGCAGCTTCGACTGGACGCCTGAGATTAAGGCCAAGGTGGATGAGATCCTGAAAGATGCCAAAACCGAGATGGATTCTGTTTCGCTGTTAACTCACTGGGTGGCCGATGAGGTGCGTTATTCCGGCATTTCAATGGGCTGTGGCGAAGGCTACACGCTCCACAAGGGCGAGATGACCTTTGCCGACCGCTGCGGCGTCTGCAAAGACAAGGCCGGCATGCTGGTGACCATGCTGCGGGCCGCGGGTTTCGAATCCTATGCCGCTATGACCATGGCCGGCTCCCGTATCGACTATATCCCCGCCGACCAGTTCAACCATAGCGTGACCGTGGTGAAGCTGTCAGATGGGCAGTACCACCTGCTCGATCCGACCTGGGTGCCGTTCCTTCGTGAGCTCTGGTCGAGTGCCGAGCAACAGCAGAATTACCTCTATGGATTGCCCGAAGGCGCCGACCTCGGCCTCACCCCCGTTTCCCCCCCGGAAAACCATTATCTCAATATTTACGGAACTTCGACACTCTTAGAAGACGGAACCCTTGTTGGCGAGCTGACGGTGACTGCCGAAGGGCAGTCGGACGGCGCAGTCCGCCGTATGTTCACCGGCAATTACAAAGACCAGTGGAATGCTGCCATCGAAATGGAACTGAAACGTGTCAATCCTGCAGCAGAGATGGTCTCTGTGGATTTCGGCGATCCTTACAGGTATCTTGATGGACCTGTCAAAATAGTTATCAGGTTCCGGGTTACGGGTTACGGGATTGTAAATGGCGATGAGATGATCGTGAAATCCTTCATTGCTTCCGGCTTCTTCAGGCGCGCCATAGGGAACCTCAGCATGGACACGCGTTCCGAAAGTAAAGCCTATCCTTTCCGCGACCGTTGCTCCAGGCAGGTCCATCTTACCGAATCGATCACCCTGCCGGCAAAGTACGAGATCATTTACCGTCCCGAAGCGGAGAAATTCTCAGATGCAACAGCCTCCTACGAAGGTTCATACGAAATGAGCCTGGAAGGGAACGTGTTAAGGATGAGCCAGCTGGCGAATTATAACAAGCGGATCTACGAAGCAAGTGAGTGGCCGTCGTTTCGGAAGGCAACACTGGCCCAGCAAAAATTTATCGATGAACCGGTCTTACTTAAAAAGGTTAATAATTAATAGAAATGAAACTTTACCACAGAGAGGTAAAACACAAGAAACTGAGTAAGGGTGACCGGCCGGTCATCCCTACCGAAAAACTTCGCGATGAACTCTGTGTCCTCTGTGGTTAAAAAAATATTGGAAATAGCATGAAAAAAAGCATTATTACGACAATCCTGGCCTTGATTGTATTTCAATTTAACAATCTCAACGCCCAGACCGAAAGCTACGACGCCGAATATTTGAAGCTTGTGAAGGAATACACATTGAACGACGATGGCAGCTATGAATTCCATTATTTCAAGGAGATCAGGCTGAATACCCATTTCGCATTCCATCGGCTTTTCGGGGAGACCTTCATCGTTTACAATCCTGCCTACCAGGAACTGAAGATCAACGAGGCATTTACCGTGATGGCCGACGGGAAGAAGATCGTTGCCCCGGCGAATGCGTTTAATGAAGTCCTGCCCGGCTTTGCCCGTGATATTGCGGCTTACAACCATCTTCGCGAAATGGTCGTGACTCATACCGGGACGGAAGTCGGATGCGTGATCACGCTGGATTATACCATCAAAACGAAAGCTGGCTTCCTTCCGTTTTTCTTCGGTTCGGAAGAGATCGGCGATGTAGTTCCCATCAAAGATATGAGCATCATTGTGAAAGTGCCGCAGGATAAGGAACTTAAGCACCGTATGCTGAACAACCGCATCGCCCCTGAGGTTACCGAAGCTGATGGAAGAAAAGTTTTTACATGGAAGTTGAAGGACGTGAAAGCCCTGCCGCACACGGCTAACCAGGATGTTGAGCGGAAAGAGATACTATTTTTCAGTACGGCAAAGGATATGACGCAGGCTTTCTATGCTTTTGTAAACCAGGATGCCTTTAAGATCCAGCCCGGATCGGAAATTTCGCGGCGCGTTGAAGCTGCAGTAAAAGGTAAGAAGACTGATCTGGATATCATCATGGCCCTACAGGAAGTGGTGATTGATGAGCTGAAATATGCCGATATCCTGATGATCTACTCAGGATATAAGGCAAGGACGCCGGATGTGGCCTGGCAGAGTGCCAATGCCACCAGCCTGGAAAGGGCGATACTGCTTGCCGGGATGCTGAAACTGGCCAATATCAATGCCTGCCCGGTTGCTGTTGTCACGAACGGCTGGTATAGCACGGAAATGGGCAACCCGGCGGTATTCGACGGCTACATGGTGCAGGTCAACCCGAAAGAGACCGGCAGGATCTATCTTTCAGTGAACCAGAAACAATCCCAGAACCTGATCTATGATGTGCAGGACAAGACGTTAATCCAGCTCGACGGCGCTATCGAATCGATGCGGACGTTTAAGGAGAAACCGGTGGGGAGCAGGATGGAGATGGAAGCGAAGCTGAGACTGGAAGACGGGAAGACTGGAGGACTGGAAGACGGGAAGACGGGAGGACTGGAAGACGGGAAGACGGGAGGACTGGAGGACGGTATGACTGTAGGAGGAGAGGTTGAAATTGAATTTGAGGGTGCTGTTAATCCATATTACCGGTTAAAGAAAGATTCGTCATATGTGAAGAATTTGCTTTCGGGTGATCTTCCAGGATCATCAATAAAGAACATAGAAGAAAAGAAATTATCTGAACTGACATCAGCATATCTTTTAACCTGGAACCCGGAATCCGGAACCCGGAACTATGACGGCTACCTTTTCTTTGAGCTCCCGAGGTTCAAAACCGGCATGGATTCGTGGAATTTAAGTCAGTTCACCGCTTCCGGCAATGTGCCGGTAAGGCTTGATTTTCCTTTGATCGAAGAGTACAGCTATTCGGTCGTCATCCCGTCGGATTATGTGTTGTTTACGCCTTCGGTGGAGGTGAGCATTAAAAATGACCTCGGCGACCTGGAGATCGGCATTTCACAATCAGGCTCGACGGTGAAAGTCGAACGCTCCTGGGAGCTTTATAAGGATGTTATTTCTCCGGACCTTATGGATGAATTCAAGACGATGATCCTGGAATGGGAGAAGGCGGATTACCGGAAGATTGTGCTGAAGAAGAAGTAAGGGCTTTTAACCACGAAGGCGCACAAAGGATTTTCACAAAGGCGTGCTAAGGGTTTCAGAGTTTTATAATCGGATTAATTAATTTGACTTTAGTACTACCGCGTAACAGTTCAATTAATTCTTTGTGTGCCTTAGTGAAATCCCTTTGTGTGCCTTTGTGGTTAATCCTTAAATCCCGCTGGTGTTCAGATTCCCCAAACTGACAGTTATTGTCCTCTTACTCTCTACTTTAGCATCCGAATATATTCTCATCGAGATCTGCAGGTGCAAGTTGAAAATGTTGATCAGCGTTTCCTTCGACTGGATCTGCCCTACCTTCAGGATATCGGAATTGATGATGCCCGTCCGGCGGTTGGATGCGTTGGAGTCGAGGATCTGGTTGGTGCCTTCGTCAATCCATTTCCTGTCGTAGTCGAGGAAATCATAGATATTGGCAATCTCTTCGATCGTCAGCACCTGCAGGTTCTCCAGCCCATCGATGCTGATGAGGAACCAGTCGTAGGTCTGCTGGTCGATCAGGCAGCGGTTTAGGGTGTCTTTGTCGAGGATGCGGGCGTTGTTGATGATGGCGCTGCCGTAGAAATTGTCGTCGAAATGGAAGATGGTGTCGTAGCTGATGGCGTAGCGCAGGCTGAGGCTGCCGATGATGTTGCGGAGCTTCGGGAAAAGATGGTAGGAATTATACGCACGGATGACCATCTCGAAATTTATGGCGAAGAAAAGGGCATGCATCGGGGTGTCGAAGATGATAAAACCGCCGTCGCCGGTGCTGATAAATGATTTCTCGATCTTTTCCTTCGAATAATGCTGGAAGACGTACTGGTTGTTCTCAAGGCAAAGCCTGATGGCCTTTTCGAACAGGATCTTGAACAGCGGCGGGATCAGCACCTGCTCGAGATGCTTGTACATGCCGTAGCGGTAGATGTCGATGCCAAGCACCGATCGTTTGACAAAAGAACGGAGGTTGATATATTCAGAGAGGGATTCCTGCAGGTCTTCGCTGTCGGGGATGATATTCACTTTATCGAAGATCGATTCTGTATCATACTGCCGCATGATCTCCAGGAGCTCATCGTAAGAGAGTTTCTTTATCGGGTTGTGCATTGAGGGTTGTGATTTTTTTTGCAAAGATAACTAATAGGGGTTGTTCCAGATTCCAAATTCCAAATTCCAAATTCCAAATTCCAAAGTTCCAGTGTTCCAAAGTTCCAGTGTTCCGGGCTCCGGGTTCAGGTTTGCAATAATCGTTGCGTGACTCTGCGTTAACTTTGCCTGACTTTGCGGTACAACTTCCTTGCTGTTACGCAGAGTTGCGCCAAGAATAAGCAAAGTTTCGCAAAGAATATTATTTGTAAGAATTGTAATTGATAACTTCTGAAGGTTGTTTCCGGATCTTCTGCCTTAGGCGGTAATCCTCCGGAGCATAGCCAAGGGTTACCAGGAGGCCGATCCGTTTTTCCTTCGGGATATTCAGTAATTCTTTAATGGGCTTTTCGTTGAACCAGCCCAGCATGCAGGTACCGAGCCCTTCTTCGGCGGCCTGGAGGCAGAAATGTTCTGCAGCAATGCCGATGTCGATCAGGGGAAACTCGCGGTCTTTTATCACTGCACCCATTTTGGTGGTGACCTTCATTTTCTCGATGACGATGGCCACGATAACCGGGGCTTGCGGAACGAAATTGTTGAAGGTCGAAAGGGGGCCGATGGTTTCTTTGGCGACTTTCTGCTGCAGCACAGGATCAGTCACCACGACGAATTTCCAGGGCTGGCTGTTACTGGCTGAAGGCGCTAAACGGGCTGCTTCGAGGCATCGTTGCAGTTTATCCGCTTCAACCGGCTGATTGGTATATTTTCTGACGCTCTGTCGAAGGCTGACTAAAGAAAGAAAATCATTGTTATGCATAGATTTTTTAAACCACTAAGGCACTGAGAACACTAAGTAGCACTCAGATAATTAATAAATTCCCGAACTTAACACTTAAACCTTAAAACTCAACACTACTTCGGTTTTCCAAGAAGAGCGAACATATTCTTCTTGTAGGCTTCCACGCCGGGCTGGTCAAACGGATTCACGCCAAGCAGGTAGCCGCTCAGCCCGCAGGCCAGTTCGAAGAAATAGATCAGTTGCCCCAGCACGTATTCATTGATTTCAGGGACCATGATCCGGATATTCGGCACGCCGCCGTCGACATGCGCCATGACAGTTCCCTTTTCCGCCATGTGGTTCACGTAGCCGATTCGCTTGCCGGCCAGGTAGTTCAGCCCGTCGGCATCGTCATCGGCCAGCGGGACCGTTACTTCATGCTTGCTTTTTTCTACGGAGATCACAGTCTCAAATATTATCCGCAGGCCTTCCTGGATATACTGTCCCATGGAATGCAGGTCGGTGGTAAAGCCAACGCCGGCGGGGAAAATGCCTTTGTTCTCCTTGCCTTCGCTTTCGCCGTATAGCTGCTTCCACCATTCCGTCAGGAATGATAAATTGGGCAGGTAATTCACCAGGATCTCGGTGGTTTTTCCACTGCGGTAAAGGGCATTTCGTGCAGCAACGTAAGCCAGGACGGGATTATCCGTGATCGTTTTCGAATTCCTGCAGAAAGCTTCCATATCGGCCGCGCCCTGCACCAGTTTCCTGATGTCGAAGCCGGCCATGGCGATGGGAAGAAGACCAACCGGGGTCAGGACAGAATAGCGTCCGCCGACATCATCAGGGACAACGTAGGTCGGGTAGCCTTCACTGTCGGCCAGCCCTTTCAGCGCGCCTTTCGCCCTGTCGGTAATTGCAATAATGCGCTGACGTGCGCCTTCTTTTCCATACTTTTTCTCAAGATGGTTCTTCAGGAGGCGGAAAGCAATGGCAGGCTCGGTCGTGGTGCCCGATTTGGAGATCACGGCCAGGGAATAGTCCTTTTTATCGAGGATACCCAGCAGCTCGGCCATGTAATCTTCGCTGAGCTGGTGGCCTGCGTAAATGATGTAGGGATATTTTTTTTCTTCGAGAAGGTCATAGAACTGGTGCCCTAAGGCTTCGACGACGGCCCTTGCACCGAGGTAGGAGCCGCCGATGCCGATCACGACGAAGAGCTCCGAATTTTTCTGCAGGCGGGCAGCGTCTTCCTCTATCTTTTTGAAAAGATCTTTATCAAATTGAGAGGGCAGGTCGACCCAGCCGAGGAAATCATTGCCCCTGCCGGTTTTGTTGAAAAGGGTTGGGTAATGCAGGTCGATTTCGTGCTGGAGGCTTTGTATTTTTTCTTCAGAAACGAAACTGTAGAGATTACTTAAATCAATTTTAATATTGTTCATAGCTGTGATGTTTGATCTTGCAAACGATAGACAAAAGTACTAAATATTAACGCTATAAAAAGATGAAGCCCGTCGTATGACGGGCCGCATCCCCCAATAAACCAAAAACCAAAATTATGAATCAGACTTTTTTCGCGCATATATAACCCAGCGATTCACTTGCCTGGATTGTATGATACAAAAATATAACGCAAATTTCGTTCCAACTGTTAACGAACTTTAAGGAAAGTTAAAATATGTTAAACCACCCGCTATTCCTCTATAATTCAGTAATTTTGAACGCATGAAGCGACGGATGATATTCTTTGCCATCATCATGCTCTCCATCGCCCTCACCGGGCTGATGGTCATCCAGGGTTATTGGATCTACAGCGCCTACCGTATCAAGCAGGCCAATTTCGTACGGACGGTCAACGAAGCTACCCATTCCGTTATCATGACCATGGAAAAAATGGAAATGATGCGCAAGCTGCAGGAGCCGGGCATTACGGGGGAAGGGACCAATCCTGCCATCGAAGCGCTGGATTCCATCAACCAGGTATTATTAAGGGAAATGCAGCAGATCAACACCCGCAGGGACCTCGAGGTTTTCGTCAACAAGTTTTTTATAACCCGCGAGCTGATGGAAGACAGGATGTTCAGCCTGGACGGGCGTATGGGTGTGAAGAGGATCGATATCAACCTGCTGGATTCCCTGCTAAAAGATGAGTTTGAACAGAGGGGACTGAATACGGCATGGGATTTTGCCGTGCTCAATCCTTTTGAGAACCGGATCACTTTCCAAAGCGAGTCTGTAAACCAGGAAGCCTTACGCGATCCGAAGCTCAGCTTTCATTTCGAACTGTTCCCTGACGACCTGAACACCCACCCTGATTTCCTCCTTCTGTATTTTCCCTATGAACGGCAGTACCTCCTCGGGCAGGTCTGGCCGCTGGTGGCTATTTCCATTGTCCTCATCATCATTATAATATCATCATTTACCTATACGCTCATCAGGTATTTCCGGCAGGGGAAATTATCGGAACTGAAAACCGATTTCATCAACAACATGACGCATGAGTTCAAAACGCCGGTATCGACTATCTCCCTAGCCTGCGAAGCCTTGAACGACAAGGATATCAAGAAATCGGACGAGCTTCTGCAGACCTATATCAATATTATCAGCGAAGAGAACCGGCGTCTCGGGCTTATGGCGGAACGCATCCTGCAATCGGCCACCCTCGAAAAGGGCGACCTCGTTCTTCATAAAGAAAAAACAGACCTGCATGATATCCTCACCGAGGTAATCCGCAATATCGGCATACAGATCGAGATCAAGGACGGGCAGATCATCAAGGATTTCAAGGCGGTGAACAGCCAGGTTGAGGTCGATAAAATGCACATGGTCAATGTGGTGCAGAACCTGCTCGACAACGCCAACAAGTACACCCCTCTCCGGCCCCAGATCGTTGTTGCAACAAGGGATGCAGCCGGCGGATTGATCTTTACGGTACAGGATAACGGCATCGGCATAAGTAAAGCCGACCAGAAGAAAATATTCGATAAATTATACAGGGTCCCGGAAGGTAATGTACACAATTTCAAGGGCTTCGGGCTTGGTTTAAGTTATGTGAAATCGGTTGTGGAAAGCCATGGCGGAAATGTGAAACTGGAAAGCGAACTGAAAAAAGGAACAAAATTTGAAATTTTCCTGCCCTATAATCATCATAAATAATGAATCATGGAAAGTACGGAACTGAAAGTTTTACTTGCGGAAGATGACAAGAACCTGGGTGCGGTTTTAAAGGCCTACCTCGAGGCAAAAGGGTATGTCACAACCCTTTGTATTAACGGCAAGGAGGCGTTCGACGCTTTTAACAAGAAGAAATTCGATTTTTGCATCCTGGATGTGATGATGCCTGTGAAAGACGGCTTTACGCTGGCACAGGAAATCAGAAAGCACGACAAGCAGATCCCCATCCTGTTCCTCACGGCCAAATCGATGCAGGAAGACAAAATCAGGGGTTTCGAGCTCGGTGGCGACGATTACCTCACCAAGCCTTTCAGCATGGAAGAGCTGCTGATGCGGATGAAAGCAATCCTGCGCCGCATCAATGAAGGCAACAG
The DNA here is from genome assembly GCA_964371595.1 of uncultured Bacteroidales bacterium. GTDB lineage: Bacteria > Bacteroidota > Bacteroidia > Bacteroidales > JAGOPY01 > JAGOPY01. The sequence continues at coordinate 13,079 of CAYJNJ010000032.1, forward strand.
CATCGAATCAAAAACTGCTGTTTACAAGCTTGGTAAACTGAACTTCGATTACAACCGCCAATTGCTGACCGGTGGCGGAGGGGAAAACAAGCTGACTTCCAAGGAGGCGGAACTGCTGAAGCTATTATGCGATAACGCCAACCAGGTGCTTGACCGCAGCGTGGCGCTGAACCGCATCTGGCAGGACGACAGCTATTTCAATGCCCGGAGCATGGATGTCTATATCACGAAACTCAGGAAATACTTAAAGGAAGATCCTGGCGTGGAATTGCTGAATGTGCACGGAATAGGCTTTAAGCTCATTTTGCCCTGATGGATTTTTTCTCAGGCAATGAATAAGGACAGACTTCCCCGAGCGGGAACCGGCTGTCATCAAGAACATCGTATAAAATCCCTGAAGCAAGTGAGCGGGTAGTATTTGTTAAAACGATGATCGTTTTTTCCTGGTAAAGATCACGGACAAAATAAGTCCGGAAGCCTTTCCACCAGCCGTAATGATAGACCGTATTCACCCTTTCCGCCTTGATCCTCCATCCAAATCCGTAATTATCCCTGTGTTTTGAGATCTTCGGGCTGCCGGGGGTGAAAGCTTCCTTCAGCGTTTCATCGCTCACCAGCGTCCCGTTGTACAGTGCCTGGTCCCACTTGAACAGATCCTCCACCGAAGCGTAGACCCCTTTATCGCCAACCACGCCGTTCTGGTAATGGTTCGGCTCGACACGCGGGAGCCCCCGTCCACGGCCGTGCCCCGAAACGCCGACCGGGACAAACTGGGGCAGTGGCTGCCCGAATTCGGGATGGTAAATGAAACAATCAGACATGGAGAGCGGATCGAAGATATTTTCCTTTACAAACTGGTCGAATGGCTTTTTGGTGATCCTTTCCACCACAGAGGCGAGCAGGGCGTAGTTTGAATTACAGTAATCGAAGCCGTTTCCCGGTGTAAAATATTTGGGGGGCACATTGAATGCCATAACCCTGATCATATCCTCGTTCGACATCGGCATTTCCTGGTTCCAGAATTTATCGGAAAAGTGCATATAATCAGGCATTCCCGAGCGGTGGTTCAGCATCTGCCGGATGGTGATGCCCGTATACGGCAGCTCAGGGATATACTGCCGCACACTGTCATCGAAGTCAAGCAAACCTTCTTCCTGAAGGATCATGATCGACATGGCAGTGAACATTTTCGATACCGAAGCCAGCTGGAATGCGGAGGAGGTAGTAAGGCGCTTTTTGCCCTTGAAATCATCGTATCCGTAAGCTTTCTTGAAAACCAGCCGGCCATTTTCACCATAAAGGACGCAGCCGTTAAACCCGCCTTTAGCCTGCAACGTGCTGAAAATACTGTCGATGATCCTCCCCTTTTTTGCCATGACCGCCTTGTCGAGGTCGATGAAAATGCTGTCGGTCGGGAAGGTGTGGCGCTTAATGTACCGGGGCGATTCCTTGATCTCCCGCGTGAGGTTAAGGATACCGGCGACCAGCCCGATGGCAATGCCGATCGGGAGGATGATATATTTTGTTATTTGAAATAAGAGGCGTTTCAAGTCAGTATTAAATCCGGGCAAAAATAACCTTTTTTGCCACAGGCCTCAAGCCTCAGGCCGCAAGCTTTTTGAGATAGCGAAAGAAAGATATTAGATACGCGATATTCGAAGTGCTGGGGTTGAATATTTTATTAATTTAGCATCATGAGTTTATCACATTCAGATATTGAAGTAAAACTTAGAAGCCTGCTCCCATTCCTGAGGGATGAATACAAGGTGAGCAGGATTGGTTATTTTGGTTCTTATTCTACCGGAATGCAGGATGACAAGAGTGATATTGATATCCTGGTTGAATTTTCGCAACCTTGCGGTTGGAAATTTTTTACATTGGAAAAGCTGCTTGAGGAACAATTGGGTAAAGAGGTGGATTTAGTTACCATTCATGCAATAAAAAAGCAGTTGAAAGATTCAATCCTGAAGCAAGTCAAATACATTTGAAAACCGATCGGACATATCTTCATTTCCTTGAAGACATTGAACTTTCAATGCTCAGGATACAGGAGTATCTTTCGGATTTGGATTTCGTTGCATTCAGGAAAGATTATAAAACTGTCGACGCTGTTGTCCGAAATTTTGAAATAATCGGTGAAGCAACTAAGAACCTGCCAGACGAGATTAAAGATAAATATTCTCAAATGCCATGGGAAGAAATGTATCGGATGAGAAATAAAATAAGTCATGAGTATTTCGGCATTGATTATGAAATCCTCTGGTATATTTCCACTTCTGAAATCCCAGCCAATTATCTGGAATTGAAGAAAATAATAAAAATCGAAAAGGAAGCCATAGAATAAATTCTCCAACCATTTCCTTGAACTTGATTGCAATTGAGAGTAAGCCTCAAGCTTTTAATCTTCCCTGTAGAATTTGAAAATAAATTTGAACCCATTACTTCGAATATCGGGTATCTAATATCTTTCTTTCGCTATTTCAAGCTTGTGGCATGTGGCTTGTAGCTTGGGGCAATCTCTAAGGAAATATCAGCTTCTTTGTAAAGATATTATCGGCAGAATTAACCCTGATTATATACAGCCCGGATTTTAAGTGAGATAGATTTTGGCTGAAGGAGCCGGTGCCTGGTGAAATGGAAAGCATATTTCGTCCTGAAAGATCATAAATATCAAGGCGATCAATAGTTCCAGATGATTGTATCCATAGATAATCGTCTTCAATTCTATAGGATATTTCAACCGGAGACTTTTCATCTTTCAAAGAATTTATGATCACCTGTTCGCATGTAGGTTCTGAAAATTTGCTTGAACATTGATCAGTTTCCGATTCCCATATGGCTGTAACATAGAAGCAGTAGACCCCCGACTCATCGACACAATATGGATTAGGGATGGGATCGCTACCAGAATAAAACATAATAAAATGACCATCCTTCTCAACGTATATCAAATAATCCACCAGTTCTAATTTTTGATTATAAACGGTTTCCAGCATAATGCATGTATCATTGAGCAGATAGGAATCTAAAGTAAAACCCGGAGGATCACATTCCCGGTAGATCAGGATATTATCAATCCCCCAGTAATTGATATAAGATGTGTTTTCACCCTGGGCTAAGAACCTTATCCTGAATACTTTGTTCATACTATAGGGTCTGATATCAATCGTATCCCGGATCCAGCCAAACGATCCTTCCTGGTTATTGAAATCCTTTACAGTGGTATATGATTCCGATAGGTGGTCCCAGACTTGTACCAGCAAATGTTCTGTACCTGAAGCCCCGGCAGATGATAAACTAATGTCATACTCAAGGTAAATATGGCCTTCAGTCATTTCGTGTGCATCGAGGTAATAGCTTTCGAGCGACTCAGAATAATCAGTAAGAGTGGCCGTCGGTTCAAACAGGGCAGCCGGAGGATTGTTGCCGGTATTTTCCGACATAACCCAGTCGGCAGAACTGATCTCCCAATCATTGAGTGAAAACAATCCCTGCGCCCAGTCTTCATCAAAGGGCAGATCAAAGCCATAGAAACAACCAACGTCGTCACAATCAGGGTCTGATTCAATTGTTTCAGCAAGCATTTCATGTGTTAAAACCATGCATAATGCTGTAATACAATAATCATGAATACCGGGTGACTGGTAAACCAGGAAGTGATTGTAAACCGAATCGCCGGTATATGGCAGGAATTCGACGAATTCATCATCACAGTAAAAATTGAATCCCTGTATTGATGGCGATACCTCAGTTTCAAACTGGATCATGACGTTGCCCCCGTTGCAGGCTATACTCAAAATTTGTGGCGGCTCGCAGGAGAATGCGACTGATATAAACCCAAATACAAAGGCTAAAAGCAGTGAAGTAAGCGTTACGGTTTTCATAACACAGATTTTGGTTAATCGGAAATGTGGGAAAGATCGCTAACCGAAAGACAGTATTTCTGGTTAATTGGTTGCATGAAGGGGGAAAAAGCCTCAAGCCGCAAGCCTCAAGCTTCAAGCCACAAGCCGCAAGCTTCAAGCCACAAGCCGCAAGCTTCCTACTCCCTGCCACAAAAACACCAAAACACAAAATAGCACAAAAAACAGATCAAAAACTTTAGTGAAATTTAGTGTTTTAGTGCTTTAGTGGCAATAAAAAGGCTCTTGCAGCTTGTAGCTTGCGGCTTGAGGCTTGTAGCTTGCGGCTTGTAGCTTGTGGCCCGAAAATAAATTGCTCCTATCTCGGAAATTCTTCTGAACTTAGTCTCCTAAATACCCAAATCTATTAAAGAAAATGAAAGAGCACGTTCAAAGCAATGCATCATCAGGCGCTGTCTATGGCTTAGGCATGATCGGCGCGGCAGTTTATTACATTTCTATGGCAACCGGTTTCTGGATGGGGGTCCTGGGCTTCCTGAAAGCGCTGGTATGGCCGGCATTCCTGGTTTACGAGGCGCTGAAAAGCCTGGCAATGTAATTGCTGAATTTTATCCCCACTTTTTGACGGCAGCTGCGATATCTGGCCCTGCTTTACCCAGATCTTCCGGGCTCATTACCGGGAAAAATTCTATTTCGGCATTTAACCAGAGGTAAAAAGGCTCGGCAATCTTCGGCATTTGCGAGGCGTCGTTCATGTTGACAACCACATAAGCGCCGCGGTTTCCGCAAATTGTTGTGAAATAGGCTGCTTCTGCTTTTATTTCAGCAAGCAACTCACCCATTTTGTGCCCAAATTCCGGGTCCTTTAACCGATCATTACCCAGATTGTCACCCATTCTTACTTTCATGAGAAATTTCATAATTACTCCTTTCAATTAGATTTATACAAATGACTAATTTTACAATTTTACTAAGCTTGGCAAATGAATAATTAGTAAGACTGTTTACCTGACAAATAATAAAACAAATACAACAATCCGGGTGATTTTTAGTTCATTAAGGTAATGGAATGTTTCCTGATAGTTTAACTTTAATACAAATGCTATGGCTTTCGACGAATTCCTGACCGACAGGATCCGGAAAGCTTTCCGTGACCAGCATGCTTTTTTTGAAGAAAAAAAGATGATGGGCGGGATATGCTTTTTAGTAGATGGGAAAATGTGCGCAGGGGTAATTAAAAATAAGCTGATGGCCCGTATCGATCCCGATTTCCAGGAACAGGCCCTGGCCATAAAAGGCTGTACCGAAATGAATTTTACCCACAAGCCTATGAAAGGATTTGTTTTTGTTGAACCGGATGGCACCGATCTTGATGCAGACCTGGAATACTGGGTGAAACTATGTCTTGATTTTAATCCCAGGGCTAAAGCAAGTAAAAAGAAGAAAAAATGACGATGAAACTGGTTTTGTTCAGCCTGCTATCATTCCTGCCTATAACGGCCCTTTTCAGCCAGAAGCGGGTGGCGAATGAAAAGCTGTTCGACTATGCCCTGAATACACCCGATTCGGCGGAAGGCAATTTGAATGCCCTGGCTTCTTACCTGAAAGCCCCGGCCCAAAACGACAGGGAAATTGCCGAAACAATTTTCTACTGGGTAGCTATCAACATTGTCTATTATAGCGATCCTGCCTATGAAATGGCGTATCCTGAAGATATTGTGGAAACCACGTTACGCACCAAAATATCGGGTTGCGAAGGTACTGCCAGGTTATACCATCAATTGTGCACGTCTGCCGGGGTCGAATGCGTCATAATTTTCGGCATTGCCAAAGGATATAATTTTGAAAGTGTGGGCTCTTCATCCAATCATGGCTGGAATGCCGTTAAGCTGGATGGAAAATGGGAGCTGGTCGACGCAACGTGGGGCGGCGGCGGGTCTACAGAAGTCCATGGAAAACTTGTCCACGTTAAGGAACTCGACATGAGATACCTTTTCGCAGATCCTGACGATTTTATCATCGACCATTTCCCGGAAGACAGGCAGTGGCAATTGCTTGACGATCCGGTATCCAAAGGGGAATTCCTGGGCGATTTTTATGACCTGAAAAGAATGGCCAAGCTGACAAAGTACAACTGATATCGTCAGAGGGAATCCGTCGTATTGCTTTCCATGCCTTTTGTTTTCTTCAGCTCTTTAAAATACTTCATGTACATCAGCCCGTTCGGCACGTATTTCGGGTCGTAGGTTTTCGGCGGACCGCTGTCGGGATAAGGCCTCCCGGTGTTGTGGATGTGGAAAGCATCTTTGTACTGTCCTCTGCGGACATAATCCCCGTAAGTCAGGTCGACCCATTTAACCGCCCAGTAAAGTGCCTCCGGACCGCGAAGGTCAGCAAGCTGGATATCCAGCCAGACGCATTTGTACCCCATGATCTGGAAAGGGCCCCAGGAACTGGCCATGTTTTTCAATGCGTCATCGGTCGCGTCATGCAGGTCTTTGGGCCTGAGATTCTCGAACTTATCCAGCTTGCCCGACCTTACATTAACAAGCCTTTTGTAAATATGCCTTTCAAACCTGGGCTTTATCTTTTTTAGCCCGGAACATTCAAGGATGATGAGTGATTTGAGAAATTCCGGGTTCAGGTCAAATTTAGCAGCCAGTTTGTCGATCTCGGCCCCGTAATTCTCTTCCGTCCTGATCACAGGCTGTGGGGAAGTCGACTCAAAAGTTGTATTCTCCTCAATCGTGGCATAGCGGTAATACCGTGCGAAGTAGTCGTAGGTCCTGAGATACAGCATGGGATTAAAGATCGCAATGGCGATAAAAATAATGACAATCCCACCAAAGACCAGCCCGAAAATAATCCCCCGCCCTTTTTTGCCCCCGCTTTTTCTCCGGCCTTTCGACCTGGCCGGCTTTTTCCTGCCGGCTACCGGCTTTTTCTTCTTTACTGGCATAACGTATTTTTCATTCCTGGAAAAAAATTAAAATGGCGGCAAAATTCTCATGCATTTATGAAACCTTTATGCAGGCTGAAAGTACAACTTAATCAGCAAGTACTATGAATTGTAAAAACTACTTGCTGACAATGGCAGGTTAATAATCGAATTTGAATTCCCGGACTCATTTAGAACAGCCCGGTATTTTTTATTTTTTCTGTCAAAATGAGGCTGATATTGTGGCTTTTTGTAGCTTTACGCGTTAAATATTTATCAAATGAAAATACTTACCCTTCTTTCATTCATACTATTATCCACCTTCCAGACTTTATATGCCCAGAACGACACTGTTTACATAGATTGCCCCGGTGTTGCGGGCGGGACATGGACACCTGAGAACCGGTACATTGCCCGCTGCAATGTTTTTGTCCCTTTCGATTCGGTGCTAACTATCCAGCCAGGTGTGAAAATTGAATTCCAGGAAGGCTATTCGTTCAAGGTGGAAGGGCAGTTAAATGCAGTTGGCAACAGCAGTAACAGGATCGAAATAAAACCTTATGACGGATACTGGAAAGGCTTGACCTTCGGTACACCCAGCGGTGAAATTAATATGAATACTTCCCTCCTGTCGTATGTCGATATCGATTGCGGCGGTAGCAGCGAAAACAGCGAAGCTGTTGTCATCGGAAAGCACAAGATCATTTCCCTGAACAATATCAGGGTCTCCGATGCGCAAAAAGCAATCAGGGTTACCGGCTTTGCCACGATTGACAATATCACCCAGTGTGAATTTGAAGAAGTTGCTGAAGGGATTGTTTTCCAGTATTGCGATGTAGTCACAGGGATCAAGATTGTCAGTTGTACTTTCGAAAAGATCTTGGAAACAGCCGTTTTGATCTCCCTGAACCAGGCTTTCCTCGAGGATATAGAGATTTCCGGTTGCAGCTTCGATAATTCTGACCTGGAGAACAACCTTTCCGGATCAGCTGTTTACATCACACTGAATAACCAGCTAACCTCAGTTTCACTCAGCAATAATGATTTTAAAGCTTTCAGCCTGCAGGAAAATTCCCCTGCCTGTATCCACATTTTCGATAACGACATCCTGGATCTTATCACCCTTGAAGAGAATGATGTCACCCTGTGCGGCGGTGAAACGCCGACCTCCCCCAACTCCGATTTCGGGGGGCTTTACATCAACGAAAGCAGCAGGGTCATCCTGGAAGGAAACAACTTTAATGACAATACCGGCAGAAAGAGCGGTGCAGCTTACCTGAGGGCCGGGAAAATCTATTTTACCGGCAATGAATTCAGGGATAACCGGAATAATTATACGGGAAATGAAAATTTCGCAGGGGCAATGACCATCATTGCCGGTGACCGTATTGAATTTGACGGTGACATTTTCGAAACCAACGTTTCAGCCAAATCGGGCGGGGCGATGTATATCGGATCAAAAAGCAATTCCAATCCCATCGACCTGTTTTTTGCGGCCACAACCCTTGAGAACAACAGTGCTTCCAACGAAGGCGGCGCCTTGCTGATCAATGGCTCCCTCGATTCGCTGAATATTTCCGGGTCAACGATCAGCGGCAATTTTTCCTCCGCAGGTTCAGGCGGCTGCTTTTCAATCATTACCACTGCTTTCAACGACCTTACACTGGCTACAAACACCATTCAGGATAACTTTGTGAGCGAGAACTCCGACGGCGGTTTTCTCTATCTCCGCCACGATCCGTCGCTGGTCCCCGAATATGGCAATATCAGCCTGCATGATAATACCTGTCTCGTTACCGGGCATAACAATAACAGCAATTACAACCTGGTCTATTCCGTGATCAAGTCATTCCCGGAAAGCATCAGCATTGTCAATGATAATGTTTCGGCTTTTTACCCGGTTGAAGGCTTTCTTTACCATTTTGAGCTCCTGGAGCCAGGACCGGCGCCTTCGGAACAGGAGGTCCAACTTGAATTTGATGAAAACGAATACCAGGATAACCGGTGCCCGCTGTTTTATTTTGCCAATAATTACACTTCCGTTCAACTGGCATCTTCAAATAATGTTGTTTCAGGCAACGAATCATCCTTTGGCACTTTTCTCACTATCGAATGTCAGAAGGCCCCTTCACTTGATTTTGGAAGTGAGCATTATTCCAACCTGATTTCAGGAACTTCAGGAGGTGCAGTTTCTGTTAAAACCGTTGAAGAAATAGGGGAAGTATATATTCTTGAGGTTATTTCCGAGGGATGTTTTGCCGTTGATGGCAACGGGGGCCATTTTGCCCTGGAATCGGAAAGCAGCGATATTTCAACCGGGCAAAATCTGAATATTACCCGCTCGCAGTTTACTAATGAAGGCAATACCGATGCTACGGGTGCAAATGGCGGAGCCGTTTATTATTCCACGCAGGGAAACCTGTCAAACGTCCTGCTTGATGAGTCAGCTTTCGATAACCTTTATGCGCAGGAAAGCGGCGGTGCCGCCTTCATCCGTGCTTCCGCCATTGAAGACATTAATATAACAGGCTCTGTGATCAGTCAAATTACTTCGGAAGATGGAAGAGGGGCAATCTGTCTTACTGCTTTCGATGGAAATATAAACAACATTTCAGCTTTGCCATACGAAGAAACGGCGACATCATTTAATGGCTGCACTGCCGGTGGCGATGGTGGCGCCCTCAGTGCCGAAGCATCCAAAGAAATAGGCAGTGTTACCCTCGACGGCCTGGTCTCTTCCGGTTGTTATTCACAGGAAGGAAACGGCGGTCATATTTCGCTCGTTTCACTAAGTTCAGACCCGGCAATCATTCAAACCCTCTCCGTTTTAAATTCGACCTTCACTAACCAGGAAGAGCAGTTGGCAGCAAACAAAGGCGGTGCGGTTTATTATAATACAAAAGGCAACCTGAATTCGGCAGAAGTGACAGGATCTGATATCAGTTCGTTTAAATCAGCCGGGGATGGCGCCGGATTATTTATTGAAGCCAAAGAAATCAACCTTGTGAATATCCAGGCTTCCGCGTTCAATTCCCTTTCCACAGTAGATTCAAGGGGCGGGGCCATATTTGTGAATGCCTTCGACGGGAATATCAACGCCATCGATAACAACATCTCCACCTTCACGGAATGTAATGCAAAGCAGGATGGAGGGGCATTATTCTTTAATGCTTCAAAAGAAATCGGCACTGTAACCATTGATTCGGTCGAATCAACGGCAAACTATTCCTCCGAAGGGAATGGCGGGCATTTTGCATTTATTTCAGGAACTTCAAACCCCTCACTCACCCAGGGCCTCAGCATTTCCAATTCGGAATTCGATAATTCAGGGATCACCAACGTGACCGGTGGCAATGGCGGAGCGGTTTATTATCATTCACCCGCTAAACTGGAAGCCCTTGACATAACTGCTTGTAATTTTTCAGGTCTTAAGGCCGGGAATAATGCCGGTGCCCTCTATATCAATACAAAAGAAACCGGGCAGGCAAATATCCTCGGTTCATCCTTTACTTCCAATACTTCACTCGATACAGCCGGCGCCGTTTATCTGAATGCGGCAAACGGCAACATTGCGAAACTATGGATCGCACCCCTTGGAAATGTCCCTTCCACCTTTACTTCCTGTAGTTCAAAGAACGACGGCGGCGCCATTTGTGCAAAAGCTTCAATGGAAATCGGAACGGTCATTTTTGATACCGTCCAGTTCTCAAAATGTTTCTCAAATGACGGTAACGGGGGGCATGCCTCCTTAATTTCCCTTGGCACCGACGGTACGCTGGCACAGGATCTGGAAATTACCGGATCGGTTTTCTCCAACGAAGGCCTCAGCAGCTTTACCGGTGGTAATGGCGGGATGATTTATTACCAGGCCGCTTCCGATGTTTCCTCAGTAGCTGTTGACGCTTCGGAATTCACTGAAGCTACGGCAGTTAAAGACGGAGGTAGCATCTACCTCAATGCCGCTAAGATCAACTCGTTCGATGTTACTGCTTCACTGTTTTCAGGCTCTGTCTCTAAAGTGATGTCGGGAGGGGCCGTGTACGTCAAAACGGGCAATGGACTGATCAGCGGCAACTTCGGGGCCAACAGGTTCCTTAATTGTACGGCAGCCCTGATGGGAGGTTCGGTCTATATTGAAGATGCAAAGTTCGATAATGCCAGTGAAGAAATTGCCTGGACAGCCAACACCTACCGGAAAACGACCGAAGAAGACCTGCCCGCAACCGGCGGCGCTGTTTATTGCAAAGGCGTCAATGCCGTGGCTTTTGAGTCCGATTCCGTGATCAGCCAGGCTTCAGGCGAAAAGGGCGGTTTCGTTTACCTTGAAAAGGTTTACCGTTCGGAATTTGAAGGGATTTACACCTACAACAATACTTCCGGATCAGGCGGGGTAATTTATCATAACGGCGATGAAGGCTCCTCCTTCAGCCAGTCAGCTAAGATCTTCAATTCCACCTTCCTTTTCAATAATGCCGAACTGACGGGCGGTTGCTTCTATATCACCGGCATCGATTCGGTCGTCATCGGGAAAGAAGGGAACAAGAACACTTTTGTGGCCAACCAGTCCCTTTCGACCGTAAGTAACGACCAGGTTGGCGGCGGGGTATTTTATATCGAGGATGCACAAAGCATGGATGTAAACTTTAATTCGTTTTACGTCAATAAATCCCAGAATAACGGGGGCATCGGTATTGTCAGCAATGTTTCGTCCTCGGTTTTAATAAAGGGCAACAGCTTTTTAAGCAACCAGGCCAGGGCAGGCGGCGCTTTCACCTTCATCAATTCCTTCGGGAACAGCGTTATCGCTGAAAATATGTTCTCACACAATTCAAGTTCAGAACAGGCCGGCGCTTTGCTGTTCTCCCCTTCTGCCACAAACAGCTTCCTTATCCGTGATAATACGTTCTTCATGAATAATACCGGCAAGCTGGGCGGCGCCATCGCAAGCTACCGGCCGGTAAGGATTACCCGGAACCTATTCAGGGAGAACCATCTTACCGATATCAACCCGAATGTCGACCATAAAGGGACAACCGTTTACATGAGCGGCAACGGCGACCAGGCCCTCATTAAGAACTGCGTTTTCGACCAGAATTATTATGATGAAAACCCTGTCGTCGCCAGCGTTTACTTTGATGCCTTACAGGGCAGTTTCCCCGATTACAGTATCGCAAATTGCTCCTTTTTTAATTTCGATGACCAGCACCTTTCGGTTTATAACGAAAACGGCCCTGATACAGTCGTAATTCAAAATTCGATATTTACCCAGCGGCAAAATATTACCAGGGAGGCTGTTGTGTATTTTAACGAAACCGTCAAAGCCAGGTACTGCGACCTGATCTATTCTGAGATCAATGACCCGGAGAATTTCAATGTGGATGAATACGTCTATTTCAACATCGGTGATTATTTCTTCGATTCCACGCAATACCCGGTCGACCAGGGAAATCCCGATCCTTCGTTCAACGACTTCCACATGCCTCCCGGCTATGGAACAGTAAGGAACGACCAGGGTGTCAGCGGCGGTCCCGACAATCCCGATACCAACGGTGTGTTCATCTTCCACGAACCGGTGAACCTTCCTACCAACTTTGATATTGTAGTGCTTTCACATGACTGCTTTACTTATTCCTTTGAATGCCGCGGCGAGTTCGTGGATTCGTACGAATATTTTTACTGGTTCATGCCCGATTCTATTATCCGTACCGAAGAACCGGTGCTTACGTACACCTTCAGCTCCGATCTATATGGGAACCATTCCATCACCGCTTTAGGGCATGATGTCAGCAATGCCGATATTTACGGTTTCGGGCAATACGTTGTGAACCTCGATATTATCCGGATCAACTCCCTCAAAACATCCTATGATAATAACCTGATCCAGGTGCCTTCGGTTCCGTTCACCTTTAATGTCGCGGCCGAAATCTACCATGAGAATGACACGCCATATTCGTTCGAATGGTCGGTCGTTGAAAGCCCCGGGCTCGAATACACCATAAACGGTTTTGAAACCGGGGCCGTTGTTGAAATACTGAAGATAACTGCTTTACCAGCTTCCATGGTGGTCAAATACACGCTGACTGCCTGCGGCCGGACCCTGGAAAGTACTATCGCCATTACACTGCAAACCACCGACCTCTGGGGCTACCCGAATATTTCATTCTACCCGGGACCAAACAACATCATCGACACCACATCATCCTTCATTATTACTTTTGATAAAATAATGATGAAAGATGACGGTACTGAGCTGACCAATAGTGAACTAAGTACCTATTTCCCGATAACTTTCCCCGGATGCCCTGATCTTGAATTTATCAGGACCGTGGAATACAGGTACACAACAAATGAAACGGTAATAAACATCGACCAGGTTTATACCAGCACACAGCTACCCGGAATGCTTTGCAATGGCGATTATGTGTTCAATGTAGAATATGATCAGCTTTACACCCAGTTTTACCGGCTGAACTATCCCGACACTTCGAAGACTTATTCGGTTTGCTGCAATGATATCAACGAAACAGTCGCGGGCCTGGATGCCATTGTTTATCCAAACCCGTTCCGTGATCTGATTCATATAACTTTTTCTGCCATGGATGATTACTATATCGTGCTGACAGATTTGAGGGGTCAGGAACAAAAATCCGTTAAGTTTTCCGGAGTTAACGAAGTAAACTTAAATTTGGGGTCTCTATCCGATGGGATTTATATCCTACGCGTGCAAAACTCCGGGGGTACAAGGCAGTATTATATGAAAATCAACAAGATAACTCAATAAACACTTTACAATGAAACGATACGGAATTTACATTTCAGTAATTCTAATCCTTTTATCCGGTTCGTTTAATAATGGATTCTCCCAGGATAATTCAAATATCGAGTCCATTATTAAAACCTACCCGATTCAAGATACAATTTCCGACCCCGCTGTCGACTCCATGATTATCCAGGTAAAACTGGATAGTTATTTTATATGGGAAGATGAACCGCCCGACAGCATCGGATTCTTTTCCCTGAACAATAATTTTTCATGGGTGGAAATGGATGTGACCAACACCACCCAGTTCCAGCCTGAATATAAATCAGTTTCACCTGTATATGATTTTGACGGGGAAGTCAACCATGTCTGTTTCTGGCTTTATGACCAGAATAACGGCCATAACTTTGACCTGACCACCTGCTTTGATATTGTGTATAATAAACCACAGGTCGAACTGCTCGATGTTGCACCAGCCGACCAGGTCACGGGCGAACAGGTTTACGTAGTTTACGGGAGCAACCCTATGCTAACGATCAATGCTGAATCCTGGTTCCCTTCCGCAGATCCAAATAGTTTTATCACCAAAATCGAGCTGAAAGATATTGCAAACTCTTTTTATTACACTTTATGGGAAAATGCTTCAGGGCTCGGGCAGAAAGAAATAAGCATAGCCCTGCCGGTTGAATTTTCGTTAACGCCGGGTTCCACGCGTTCGTTTGCCCTCCGTGCAATCGGCCTGACCGATGACGATTATAACGGCCCGGTGGAAACATCGGATGAATTTCCATTCAGCCTGGTTTATATGTACACCAACTTCACCGATACGATCTGCCAGGTCAACAGTCTGATCAGCCTGGAAGCGCTGCCGGAAGGTGGCAGTTTTGAAGGGAAAGGGATCGTTGACAACACCAACCTCTTCAACCCTTCACTTGCAGATGCCAACACCTTCAATACGGTTACCTATAAGCTGATGATCGGCGGCAGTGAATTCACGGTGTCGGAAGATATTTACGTCATCAACCTGCCGGTTGTGGAGCTTGATGGCGAACTCGAAGTCTGTGCCAATTCAACTGATGTGAAATATACCATCCTGAATGCGGAGACTTCAAAGTATGATTATATCTGGGAGTTCACCGGTGTTGCGGAGATCCTTGATAGTTCCGACATTTCAACGACGGTCCGCTGGCAGGAGCACCCGGGATCTTATACAGGTATGATAAAGATCAGCCTGGAAGGGAAAAACCAGACGCAGTGCCCCGCCTCCTTCGAGTACCTGGTGGATATCGATCCCGATGTAGCGCCGGACAAGCCTTGCGTATGTTTCGGGGATATCAGCAGGAACCTGCTTCTTTGTTCCAATACTACGGCTTTATATTATGAATGGTGGATCAGCGATGCAGATTCCGTGGGAATGTCGGAGACACCTTATTTTTATCTTACCGAAGACATCAAAAAGGACCATGACATCGACAATTCGACCATCTTTACCGTCCGGATCGCTAACCAGCTTACCGGCTGTTATACGACAGGGTATATGTGCGAAGAGCAGGTGTGTTCCGGCGCTGAGCAAAGCAACCTGCCGGCATTTGGTGAAAACGGAGGGATGACGGTTTCCATCCTGGATAACCCGGTACGCAGCAACTTCACTTTGAAAACTGACGGAACTTACACGGGCCGCTTCGGCATCAGGGTCTATTCCATGAGCGGATCGCTGATATTTACAGGTTCTGCAACGAAGGAAGCCACAGCCGCCGAGCATAGGATAGCCCTGGATTCAAAGCTGAACCCGGGCATCTATCTTGTCGTTTGCGATTATGCCGGCAACAGGACAGCTCCAGTTAAAATGATTGTGTATTAATGAATTATCAATATATCATGAATAAAAAGATATATCTACTTATTGTTCTGGCCCTGGCCCTTAAAATTTCTTCAGGACAACAGATATCACCTGAAGGGAAGGATTCCCTTAAACTGACGATAACCAGGTTTGGCCAGTTGTTTGACCTTTCTACAGCGACCGGTGCCAAGCAAACCAGCGTCCGGCCTGTAGAAATGACTGTCGCGGAAGAGTTTAAAAACCTCTTCCAGGCTTATACGCTGGATACACTGAGGGCTGAAAAAGACAGCCTTGTCATTGTAAGTTTTCTCGACCCGAATATTGGATTATTCGATTGTTACATGATTAAAAACAGCAATGACTCCCTGCTGCGCCACCAGGTCGATTCCTGCCTCAATACAAAGAAAACGCTGGCAACCTTCCCTAAATTAAGCGTTACCCAGTTTATCGACACGGTATACAAATATTACACGCAGACCATTTCCGATATAAACGAGAACGATATCCAGCCCAATTATGAATCGGTCCGCCATATCCACAAAAAGCGCTACCAGGTTGTGGCAGACGCACCGCTCAAGGAATTCAGGGGCAATATCAATCCTAACTACAGCACCATCCTTGGGAGAAAAGAATACAGGTACCAGGCCCCCGACCTGCAAAAGCAGGAACAGATGCCTATAAACCTGAGGTTTTACATTTCTTATGATGTTTACAGCTCCAGGGGTGGAAAAGGGGAAACGAACTTTAAAATTGACAGCGTTACCCTCGTCCGGCCTGTTAAGGAAGCCGGCATTGTGCAGGATTTCACCAAATCAAGGGGCTATCTTGAGCCTTTCATCGGCTACGGCCTCTCCTTCCCGAAATTGACTACCGATGATGCCCGTTTCGATGACCTGACGAAAGATAACAGCGTGATGCTGGTTGCCGGTTTAAATGGAACATTCTTCTTTAACAACCGGAAATTCAGCCCCTGGGATGTCGGCTTTACCACAGGTCTGGCTTATAAATCCCTTCGTTCAAATTATATCCTCGAAGATTATTCCGACTCGCTGGTGATCACCGATGATTACACGGCCGAACAGCTCGGTGGGGAATATGACCTTTATGCCCATGCCACTGCACTCGAACAGCATAACCGGATCAATGTCCTGGAAGTCCCGCTGCAGTTTTCCGTCAATTATAATTTCTCGGATAAAAGGACCCTTGGCCTCTATGGCAGGATCGGCGGGCTATTCAACCTGGTATTATCGAACACGCATGAAATGAACAACGGCTCGGTTACCTATACCGGTCATGTAGAACGGCTGATTGGCGGCGAATACACCGATTATTACTTCGATTCCGATATCCCCGAGTATGGATTTTCGACTTACGAGGCGGATGTGGATGAAAGCAACGAGCTTGCCCTGCAGGATTATTACATCAGCGGCAGGCTGAATTTCGGGGTTTTCGGCATGAACAAGGTCCAGACCATCGGCTGGCATATCGGAACTTTCTTCGAAATGGACCTCACCGATATGCTTGACGGGGAACATGAGCCAAATCCCTCGCTTACCAGGGGCTATGGCCATATGAACAGTTTTTACGACATCTCTGATAAATTATCGATACACAACTGGGGACTTGAATTCGGTATCTCTATCCAGTTGTTCAAGGAGAAGATAATTTACCTCAAATCAAATTAAGCTTAGATACAATAAAGTTTATGAAAAGATATTTACTACTGCTTATAGGTGCGGCGCTTCTCATTTCTCATGAGGCCTTTCCGCAACATTCGGGACCGGTCAGCCAGTCGGTTTGCCTTGGTGAAATCGCCGTATTCGCGGTTGAGCACTCCTTTGATTATGTGACTTTTTCATGGGAAGAGAGCACCGACAATATTAATTTTTCCCCTGTCCCGGCAAACGGTTATTCAGGCACCCAGACTGCCGTGCTGCAGGCCAATACAGGCGTGCTCAACCCGTCAGTTAGCGGATTCTGGCGCCATTACCGCTGCAGGATGTTCAGCGACATCTACGGCTGGACCTATTCCGATACAGCATCCCTGGAAATAAACCTGCCCCCGCAGGTCGATTTTAGCTGGACCAATCCATGCCAGGAGCAGACGGTTCATTTCGTACCGACGGTGACTGGCGGCCAGGCGCCATTCAAGTACCTCTGGGATTTTGATGATGCTTCGGGCGGGATCTCTGTTTACCCGGATCCGTTTTATTTTTATACCGAAGAGGGCACCTACAATGTGACGCTGACTGTTACTGATGCGAACGGATGCATCCAGGAAGTCACCAAAGCCGTGGAGATTTTCAGTATCCCTGAATTAACGATTACCGGTAAAGAAGTGGTTTGCTCCAACGAGCTGGGCGTGAAATACGCCGTCGACCTTGCCGGCGAAAATGTCCATTACAGCTGGGATGTGAGCGGTTTCGGCACGATAGAGGACAACACGCTGCAGGAGATCAGCATCGACTGGAACGCCGTCAGCGACCCGACCCAGACCAAGATCATCCTGACCGTCACTATAGATCCTTCCGGCTGCAGCACCCAGGTTTCCAACGAAGTGCTGATCACCACTTACGTAGCGCCTCCCGAAGGGACCGTTTTCCGTAAACCGTATGAAAGCACGGTCATGATTTATAAAGGCCCCGGGGTGAATTCCTATAAATGGGGCTATACTGATAATTCAGGGACTGATCATTATATCACTGCGGAGAATGGCGGAGAACGCTTCTATTGCGATTTCATGTCCCTCGACGCAGCAAATGATTATTGGGTGGAAACATCATACGACTCGCGCATCAACTGCGTTACCCGCACTCATTATGTTTTCGGCTCCGATAAATCAGGTGAAGCCGGCATGGACGGCGCATTTACCCTCTATCCGGTCCCTGCTTCCGATAAGCTGACGGTCAGGTTTGATGAAAATACCCACCCATCCGGAATTGCGATCTATAACCTCATGATGCAGAAAGTGTATGAAAGCAGCAGCCCGGAAGCCCGGCAGAATGAATTTGCGATCAGCCTTGAGAATTTTAAAACAGGTATATATATTATTCAGGTCACTGATGATGCAGGTATGAATAACTTCAGTGTCTTCACTATTGAAAAATAATCCTATGAAATATATCAGCCGTATAACGATTTTATTCATCCTCCTGGTAAGTTTAAAAGTATCCGCCCAGGATAACCTGAAATATTGCCCTTACCACATCAAGGAGCTGCTTATCCAGTTTGATAAATACACCAATTTTAAAGAGGATGTTTACCTGAAGAATGTTTCCTCGTTGTTTTATTATGATGAAGGGTCCTTCGAGCATGAAAAGGTCATACCTAATATATATGCCGACTGGTTTAATGATGATGGCGATGAACTGCTGACGATGGGCAGTTTTGCGGAGAAATACAAGAAGTACTTTACCAATAAGGAACTGAAGTACGATACCCTCCTGAATGACCGGATAGCCCGTGAATACAACCTGATTGGCTATAAAATTTATGTTGTGAAAGTGACCAAAGAGGTGAAATATCTCGATAAAGGCGAAGGTAGGCGCCTCCGCGCATGGGAGATGAAAACGACCACCAAAGATGTCGACCTGTACTTTTCCATCGTTTCCGTAAAAACAAAGAATAACACGACTTCCGACAAAATCGTCAGGATCACGACCACAATTCCCGACTACGATTGGTACACCCCCCAGCAGGTCGGCGTTTCATTCACTCCCGGCCAGACCTGGCTTGGCGGCACCGATTCGCTTAATACCAATGCCGGCTTCGGTTATAAGCTGAAGGTCCATGCCAATTACACCCTCACCGGGAAAAACTATTTCAACCTTTTCCTGTCGCCAGGAATAGGCATTTCCAGCTACAATTTCTCTGCCGATATACCTTCCTTTAATGATGTGATCGAAGATGCCGTGGACTATGACGGTTATGCTTACAGGCGCCATATCATCGGTAAAAACCTTGAGCAGGATTTCCGGGTAAATTATTTTGAGATCCCCATCGACCTTATCTACCAATGGTATATCAAATCATTCAGGATCAAAGCGGTGACCGGGATAACGGTCGGGTTGAAGACCTCCTCTTCGATACAGAGTGATTTCGGTTCGGTAGAATATTACGGGGAATACAATTTCGGTACGGAAGCCGATCCGTGGATCGTGACCCTGACCGACCTGCCGGATAAATATGGCTTTTCGACCTACGATGTGAACAGTAAAAAGGACTTTTCCTATACTTCGCCGGTAAACCTGTCGGGAAACCTTGGAGCTATGGTCGGCTATTCCCCCGATAAGCGCATTGATTTCAACCTGGGCGTTTATGCGACTTTCGGTCTGAATAACTTTAACAAATCATCACTTCCCTCCCATCTTACCGAAAAAGACGGGGAACTTTACCCGCTTATTTATTCGGAGGAGAAATCGCACCTGAATAGCGCAGGCCTTTATTTCTCGGTCAATTATAACCTCCAGGACCCGAATGTGCCTTACAGCAAAAAGATCAACAGGGAAATGGTCAGCCGGATGAAGGCCGTTCAGCAGCAAAGCGCCTTCATCACCGAAAAGAAACCGACGTATACCGAAAAGGTGCCGTTGTATATCAACAGCTTCCAGCCTGTTAAAATCAAATCGGTCGGCTGTGAATTCACCGGCCTGAATCAGAAAGACAACTTTAAAAAGTCGCTCAAGCTGAAGCCCAAGGCGAACTATCTGAAGATCAGCTTCCCCGCCAGCGAAATGCTGACCGACAATGTCTCACTGAGCATACAAAAGCCATTTTCGTACAACATTACCCGCTCAAACGAGAACGTGCAGAACGACCAGCTGAGCGAAGAGTTTACCCTTAGCGGTTCCGAGCTCCTGGCGCTGAAAAACAGCGATTTGAAACTGGTCGTAACGCCAATCCAGGATTATTATATATTCTACATCGACCGTTACCAGGTATCGGAGGATGTGCGGACCGGGGAGATCCAAACCAATATTTACAACCGTATCAGGCAGGACATCAACAATGCCATTGTAAGGAACGGCGAAGGGCTGCTGTATTACAGTCTCGCTGCGCCGATTTTCTACCACTCGCTTGATTCCACCGATATTTTCCTGCAGAAAGTTTCCCAGTCGCGTTATGAATTGTCTGGTAACCGTCTTGAAGATTTCAACAGGGCACTGTCTGCCAATAGTATCGACCTGTCGCGCCGTAAGCTGCATATCAGCATTTACCTCACTTCTTACAATTCTTACGAGGAATTCATCAAGAAATTCCTCCTGGAGGATTTCCTGAAAATGAAGGAAACGGTGAATAACTGGGCAAATATTGACATTACGATTTATCTGCCATTGAACCTGTCGCCGCAGGATAAGGAAAAGCACATGTTTACCGGGGAAAAGCTCCCGGTGCCTATTTCCAACTGGCGACTGATCAATATCCTGTAATAACTTAAGAGACTATTAAACTTAACATATAACTTTTCTTACGATGAATAGTAGAGCTTTAAAGATCTTGTGGGTGTTGGGATCATGTTTATTCTTTATTAATGTTGAAGCACAACAGGTAATGTACACGCCCAGCCAGTATGTATACCCGGTTGATGCGGAATCAGACCCGATATTGGGACAGCCGGGCCAGGATTTCTGGATGGTATTTTCCGACAGGGCCAAGAATACGATGTATTCCGATGAAAGCTGCAGCGTCAGCACCGGCGATCCCGTCAGTTTCATGAAGTCGTTCATAGTGATCAAGGAATCTGCCGACGGAACGGCCCTGCGCGTTGTTGATAACCGCTATGTCACTGAAAAAGGCGTACTGAAAGAAGGGTACCAGGCAAATTCAGGCTGGATGAAGAAGGCCAACCTGCTGCTTTCGCGGCGTTGCCTAAAGACGCGCAATGCCAAGCTCCCCGGTTTTGAAAACGGTATTTTCAACAAAAAAGCCCTGGTGCTGAATATCGTTTCGGAAACCACCAGCAATTACGAACCTCCCAAATATTTCAGCAATCCCGGTTGTACCAGCGTCATAGATACCGCCCTCATTTATCAGATCAACTTTGTTTTTAAGGAAACGGAAACAGCCTACCTGCTTGCAGAAGATGAGCTGATCAACCCGGATGACGTTAAGAAAATGAAGGGTTGGGTTTTGAAAGAAAAAACCACCCCCTGGAACCATAACCTGGCTTTTGAAGCAAACTGGGACCAGCCGGCTGTTGCAGAACGTAAATCGAAAGAGACCAGGGCCAAGATCTTTGAACGCACGGAGGATGTGGAAAGATATTACGGCCAGAACCTGCCTTCGGGCTATGGCCATATCCCTTATGATGAGGCTACCCCGACCAGTGTCCGTCCTTATGGTGAAGTCGACCGTTTTCCGGCACTGAACTATATCAATAATGTAAACAAATGGAAACTCGGCGTTGTAGGTAGTTTGATCGGCCCTAACGGGGAAAAGATTCCGAAAGAGATCTTTGACGAGCTCAAGCATGTCATCGACAGCGTCAGTATCAATATCCGTAAGGTCAACGTAGTATTTGTGATTGATGCTACCTCCAGCATCCTTCCATACAAGGATTACATCATCAGCGCCGTAATGAAAACGCTCGATGACCTTAACAAGAGGGAAAAGAAAACATTCAAGTTCGGCGCAGCCCTTTACCGGGATGCACCGGAAGAAGGCAAAGCCTTCCAGGCCTATTCGGAACTTGTGACCAAAGACCAGATCGGAAAACTTACAAGCTGGATCAGTGCCAATATGGTACCGGCCAACAACAAGTGCGATACCGACCTCCCTGAATCGGTCTTCTATGGCGTAAAGAAAGCCATTAACCATTATGCGCTTAAAACCGGGCAGTCAAACTTTGTGATCCTGATCGGCGATTGCGGAAATCACAACAGGACCAGTTACATGGGCCAGGGCCCCAGCGGTGGCTGTGCAAGCGTTAAGAAAGATGAGTTCACCAATATCAGCGGTGACGACCTTTCGGCGCTGATGGCCAGGAACGACATCAACATGCTGGCCTTCCAGGTGCATCATGAGCAGGATTCCTCCTATTCCAATTTTGTGAGCCAGGTCGGGAACCTTTTCGTCCAGACGGCAAAGCACCGGTTCAATGATACCATCACGATGGATTACCTGTGGAAAGCTGCACCTTCCTTCTTCATGCTGGATACCAACCTGGGTGGCGCCTACAGGCTCAAATGCCCGGTCAATACCAATCTCAGCGCCAATAAGGACCCGCTGTTCGGATCGCTGACCCAGGAAAATTTTGAGAAAGAAATTTCCGAGAGCCTTAAATTCATCGACTTCAATGTCGACGCCCAGATCGGGGCTATTATCAACCTGCTGAAAGAAAAAGTCAGCGGCGATTTCAGGAATATCAGCGGGGTGGCCAACATTATTTCCAAACTGCATGAAATGGGGCTTACCGACAAGCAGATCGCCCTTATTTTCGATAAGAACGGGCAGTTATACCTCACCGGTTACACATCACAGAACACCAAACTGAACTATCCTGTTTTCCTCGATGTACTTTTAACCAACCATGACGACCTTTACAGCATCAAATATGCCCTGGAAGAATTGATCCCAACCAAGGATTTCTGCCGGTCGCCCGACGAATTCCGGACCTACCTGCAGGACACCTGGTATTCCATCCTGGTCGAGCAATTGAAATATTTCCCGCCCGATCATGAAATGGTCGACAACCTTACCCTTTACCAGCTGGCATCTATCCTTACCGGTTGGGGTGGAAAGGAAGAGTATAAAAAGTTGAAGCTGGAGGATGTGGTAGACCCGACAAAGCTCTTTGACGAGGACCTCTACCGCTACCTGATCGACTGGATGATCACCAAGGGACATATCCAGAGTATTTTTGAAGGCCAGAATATGTTTACCAAGGATTATTTCAGGGACCACGTTGCCTGCTACTTCATTGAGTTTTTGATTGCAGACATGAATGCCCAGGGCAAAGATCCTTATGTCATCCTGGATGATGAAAACCTGGAAAATGAGATCATTACCAGGCTAAGCAGTGAATTCAAGCCTTTTAATGCCATCTATAAAAACATTCCCCATTTCCGTATCCCCATCGGTGAATCGGAAAGTGCTGCCACGACATATTACTGGATCGATTCACGTATTTTCCCCCATAAAGAGCTGCATAACAAGCAAATGGCAATTTATGAGGAAGTGCTGAACGATTTCAAAAAGAAATTTGATGAAGCAGAACCCGGCGGTTATTAGAAAGACATCGCCTTAAACTCCCAAATACCAAAACAAATCAACTACAATGAGCCAGATAAAAGATTCCCGGATACAGTTGCGGTTTAATAAACAGATCCCCCCGGTATTCCAGATAGACCATCTTGAATGTTCGTACGTGCCCGGGCAGGTGGTGTTAAAAGCAAGCGATATCAGCATTCCCCGTAATTATGTCACCATCCTCCTTGGACCTTCCGGGGCCGGGAAGAGCACACTACTGGAATCGCTCGGGTTGATGTCGCAAACAGTAAGCCCGGATAAGACGCATATCAGGTTTTTCCCCGAGCCCGGCCAGAAAGGCTACCCGTTTGAGCAACTGTGGAAGGATGAGCACACGAGCCTGTTGAACCATATAAGGCAGAAATATTTCAGCTTTATTTTCCAGAGCACAAACCTGATGTCGAATTTCAACGCCATCGAGAATGTGACCCTGACGGGGCTGATCCAGGGGCAAACTCTGCCGCTGGCTACTTACAAAGCCATCAACACTACGGTTGAGGACCTGGGCATCAAGAGCATGGCTTACGATAAACTGCCCTCGGCGTTTTCCGGCGGGGAAAGGCAGCGCATCGCCTTCTCCAGGGCAGCAATCCCAAATTTCTCCGTGCTGTTCGGGGATGAGCCGACAGGTAACCTTGACCATTTTAATTCCAATAAGCTCATGGAGTTTATCCACACCTTCATTCGTGAGGATAAGCAAAAGAACAGAAGCGCACTGATCGTTTCCCATAATATCGACCTTGCCCTCGATTTTGCCGACAGGATCGTGATCCTGACCAAGAACTTTGAAAATGCAGATTCCACCTCCATCATCCTCGAAGAATTTATCCTCGATAAAGACGTGGTGAACTGGGATGCAAAACCGGAATTACGAAAGAGGATCAAAAAGGAAATCGAATTACTGCTCAACAACGACACTTCGCATTTCATCGAGCTCCTCAGTCGTGTCAAAAAGCATGGCTGCTCGGAACAGGCTTACCAGGAGCTGAAAAATATGATCATCGACTGGGCGATCCTCTGTGATGAGAAAAACGAACCCTCCCCTGCTGATATCAAAAAGTTCAAAGAAGATATCAAAGAGCTGGTCTTTAAAGAAATCAAGGTTGAAACGCAGGAAGAAGGAGCTATTAATCACCTGATCAAGCAATTCTTTGATCCCGACCGTATCGATAACCAGGAAATCATCGACAGGATCAGCAGGCAGATCAATGAGAGCGATATAAAGCTGGGTGAAGATGTCAATTCACTCCTTGAAAGTAAGGGAAAAACAACAGGCAGGGTTGAACTGAAGAAATCTTCAATGAAGTCAATCCTGCTACCGGTCAAATTCATTTTCTGGCTGGCTCTTTCACTGGTGCCATGGATCAATATCGGGCTGGAAAAGGTCGTTAATTCGATAAAAGGCGGCTTCTCAAAGGTATTTTCATCGAAAAGTGAGCCTGCCGCCGAGGATAAAAAGAAGAAAAAATGGTTTAAGCCCAATACATGGATCACATCCGGTTTCGTTGCAACCTGCCTGAACGTGGATAGCCTCCTTTCTACTTTTGAAAGGGGCAAAAAAAAGAAATCCACAATAAAATTCAAAAGTACCGGGAACCCGGAATTAATGGACTCCTTTGATATAAATGCCAAGGAAGTGGCGGATACCCCGCTGCCGTTCAAAGTCTTGTTCTATAAGCGTGAAAGCGAAAAATTACTTGGCGTTAAAAACAAGAACCTCTGGCTGATCCTCCTGATCCTTTTCCTGACCTTCCTGGCTATCGGCTTCTCCAGCGGGAGCCTTGAATATCTTGAACTGAAGATGAAAGATCCGTTCATCCGTTCGGTGTCGGCCAAGATACCATCAACGAGCGATATCTCCCGGAAAGCCGTGAGGCTCATCGATAACATAAACCAGAGCGACTCGTTGCGCGACATCTATGCCATCGATACCATCATCTTTTTTAATACCCGTACTTTCCACGTCAAGGGTGACCTTGAAAACAGTCCGAAATACGGCCTCGATGGCCGGACTGTCGCTATAAACGACCCACTGCTTTCGATCATCGTCGATGAAAAGATCAATGAGGCCGTTGGGCATCCGTTCCTAAACGACCAGGATTATTCCATCATCATCACCAAGGAAGCATTGCAGAAGCTCGGTTGTTCCGAAAATCCAACCTTTGTTTACAAAGAGCTGAAGATCGATGATTCGCTGACATATTATGTGCCGATCCCGATCTCTGCGATCGTCAAATCATTGCCCGGATACCAGACCGACTACATCGTTACACCCCAGTTTTACCAGCATCTTTCAAACCTGGGCGACAGGTTCCTCTTCGACAAAGATGCTATGATCCTGTATTCCCTCATTGCCATGGATTCGGTTTATATCGATGAGTTTACCCAAGTGGTGAATGCCTTCTTCCAGAAGCAGCCAAACGGTATCATTATCAACAGCGATCCAACGATCGAAAAAATGCCATTCTCGTACAAGAGCATGTACCGCATGATCGTGGCTTTCGAGAACTATAACGAACTGACGCTTGAAGACCTGAAACTATTGTTCGTGGCCCTCAAAAAAGACCCGGCAATGGCGGCTTTCATGACTAAGGCCGGCGTCACCGACCAGGATTTTGTCCAGTCCTATTCGCCAAATTTTGCCTCGACAAGGAACTGGCCGAAGTATGATGTCTCCTTCAATTTCAATGACCTGGCCAAAGTGGAGCCTTTCGCCGAATTCCTGAAGGAAAATGCGGAAATCAAGCTGGAGATGTCGAATATCGAGCGAATGAAGAACTACAACTTCGTCACCAAGCTGACTTCTTTGATCTCGATCCTGCTGATCTTCTTCAGCGTGCTGATGATCACACTGTTCCTGTCCAATATCCTCCGTACCCACCTGAACAGCATCAAGATGAATATCGGTACCTTCAAAGCTTTCGGTATCGATATCGGGCATATTTACCAGCGGATGATGTTCATGTACATCCTGGTGCCGCTTGTCGTTGCCTTATTGTTCTGTTATTTAGTAGGTAGTTCGTGGTCACTGTATTACCTGATGCAGTTCCTGACGGCATTCGATATCGAAAAGTACAAGTACTTCAATCTGTTCAATTACTGGACCCTGGGTTCGATCGTAGTGCTGCTGGTCGTGAATTACTTTACGTTCTCGAAGATCATCAAGGACATATTCCACCAGACGCCTGGCGATCTTATATACGACAGGGCGAATAAGGCGTAGAGATAGAGCGAAAGAACGATATTCGATATTCGATATTCGAAGTGATGGGAGGTGCCAGGGTTAGCGCTCGTCTTTGCGCATGGCACATTACACATGTCACATCAAAATGAAAAATGCAAAAAGGAACATGTTTTCCGCGCTCCTTGTTTGCAATTCTCATCCAAACTACTTACATTTATTGCATCTTATTAGAAATCAGGCCAATGTTGATAAAATGATGCCTCTTTACACTTACCGCCCATCCCGGAATTAAAATTTTACTCTCCCAGAAGGCACACAGGCGGCAGGTGATCCCTCGCTGCGCTACCAATGACAAGGTTGCAAATTCTCTCCAGGGGAGAGACATATTGGTAGCAATGACGAGGGGAAAAAGAACATAAGTCCCTCCCTTCGAATATGTTATTTTAATGCGGTAATCATTCATAGGGAGGGATTTAGGGAGGGTTATATTCAAGGACGGTTTAACATTGAACTTTGAACATCGAACATATTTTGGCAACTTTTATCTGATAAATGTCAAATGAAATGATAAATGCTCAATGTTCAATGCTCGATGAAAAATGATTTCCTTTCCCTCCCCTTGATCCCCTCCCATGCCAATATTACCTTGCAAAACTGGATTATCGCGGGAGGGGAAAACGATGGCTTTATTCC
>CAYJNJ010000033.1:0-14031 GCA_964371595.1 uncultured Bacteroidales bacterium
TTAAATTGTTAAATTGTTAAATTGTTAAATTGTTAAATTGTTAAATTGTTAAACTATCCTACAGTCTTACAGTCTTACAGTCTTACAGTCTTACAGTCTTACAGTCTTACAGTCTTATTGTCTTATAGTCTCTTCCTGCTTACTTGCGAAAACATCACTCCTGCAATAACAATCGCCATTCCGGCAATCTTTGTCAGGCTGAAGATTTCGGAGATAAAGATAGCGGAAAATATGGCTGTGAAAACCGGTATCAGGTTTGAAAAAACATTGGTCCGGCTTACGCCAAGCTCCTTTACCGTCATAGTGAAAAAGATAAAAGCAAGCGAAGATGCGAAAAAGGATAATTGAAGCAGTGCTGAGATCAGTTCACGGTTTGGCCTCACGGTAATAAAGTGATCATAATCGAAGAAAAGGAACAATGGAAGAAAGTACATAACGCCTAATGCATTCTGGTAGGTAATAATGGTGAGTGAAGAATATTTCCGGGTCAGCTTTTTAAGGAAGACGGAATAGATGACTGCCGATACCACTGCACCCAACAGGAAAGTAACGCCAAGTGGAGATGCACCCAGCGAAAGGTCAGGATTGACGAGCATTACGCCAATTCCGAAAAATGAAATAATTATGCCCGAAATATTCAGCCATGAAAGTCTTTCTTTTAAAGCAATAAAGGCCACTACCGGGGTGAAAACCGGAATGGTGGCAATGATCACGGCGCTGATGGTGGGAGAGGTGCTCTGCAGCCCGAAATTTTCACCCAGGAAATACAGGAAAGGGTTGAAAAGTGCCGACAGCATAAACAGCCCGCGGTCTTCTTTTTTTAATTTTTCAAATTTCCCTGATAAATAAATAAAAACAGAAAGAATAAAAGTTGAAATAACAAGCCGGATGAAAATGGTAGTGATCGGGTGATAATATTTAAAAACGATGGAACTCCACACGAACGACATCCCCCAGAAGATCATCGAAAGGATGACAATGGGGTAAATGCCGAAATGCAGGAGTATCGATTTTTTCATCTTTAAAATTCATAAAACGGGTAGGGCAAAGGTAGCAAAGAAAGCCTGAAAAGCCCCAACAATAGATCAATAGAACAATTTAACAATTTAACAGTTTAACAATTTTTATAGCAATGCTGTAACATTTAATTATTTCATCCGACCTTAGATTAAAATTCACCCTTTTGGAACCAACGGTAAAAAATATACACGAAGATCTCATCCGGGGATGCCAGGTGAATGACCGGAAAGCGCAATTCCAGGTCTACAAATTATATTATAAGTCGATGTTCAATACCGCAACCAGGATCGTAAATAACCCAACTCTTGCTGAAGATATCATGCAGGAGTCGTTCCTGGAAGCATTCAGGCAGATCGGCAACTACCGTGCTGAAGCCAGCTTCGGCTCATGGCTTAAAAAGATAGTCATCAATAAATCCATCGACGAGATCAGGAAAGCGAAAGATGTGGTTTCGATTGATGAGGCCGATGTTGACGTTCCTGATACCAGCGATGATGAAAACTATATGCAGGTGCTTTCCACCCGTGTTGAAGAGATCAGGAAAGCTATCCATGCATTGCCCGACAGCTACAGGATCATCCTGTCATTATATTTGCTCGAAGGCTACGATCACGAGGAGATATCGCAAGTACTTGATATTTCCTATAATCTTTCAAGGACCCGCTATTCCAGGGCAAGGAAAAAATTGCTGGAATATATCGGGGCCGGTGAGAACAATGTTTCGAATTCTAAACTGAAT
This sequence comes from uncultured Bacteroidales bacterium, assembly GCA_964371595.1. Lineage (GTDB taxonomy): Bacteria > Bacteroidota > Bacteroidia > Bacteroidales > JAGOPY01 > JAGOPY01. The sequence continues at coordinate 1,760 of CAYJNJ010000033.1, forward strand.
TAACATATTACATCATGTCGATGTTAGAAGAAAAAATCAGGAAAAACCGGGACCTTTTCGATGGTTTGGAGCCATCAGAAGGCCACTTTGCCAGCTTCCAGTCGAAACTGGACGGCCTGGACGAAGAATTGCCCCGGTTGAAGCCCTGGTATTCCGGCAAAGCCTTCAGGGTGGCCGTAGTGATCGTAGGATTACTGGGACTTTCCCTGGTGTGGTACCTGCTGAACCCGGCCATGGATACAAACCTTGTCGCCGCAGGAACTTTGCCACAGGAAATCCAGGAAGCCCGCATGTATTATGATAAACTTGCGGAAGACAAATTGCAGAAGATAAACCAGTGCGCTGCCTCTTCTTCTGAAGCCTCATATATCCAGAAACTGGTCGGAGATGAGATCACCCTTCTCGATTCCAGCTCGGTGAAGCTTGAACAGGAATTGCAAAACGACAAGGAGAATAAACGACTGATCAATGCGCTGATCAGGAATTATAAAACCAAGTCCGACCTGCTCGATGATATCCTTAACAGATTATGCCACATTTAATACCGAAACATCATGAAAACTTTAAAGAAACTTACAGCCAATACTTTCACAACCTCTATTTTGATCCTCAGCTCGTTCCTGCTGAGCTTTACTCCAGTCATAGCACAGGAATTCAGCAAAACCTACCAGGGTAAATACGATGTAGACAAAGGGGCAAGCATGGTCATTAAAAATAAATTCGGCGCTATCAAATGCCGGGCCTGGGATGAGAACAGCGTTTCCATTGATGTGACCATTAATGTGGAAGCCAGCAGCCAGGAAAGAGCGAACAAGGTTTTTGACAAGATCAGCGTTGAACTTTCAGGTACCCGGACTAAAGTCCAGGGTATTACTACGATCGATAACATTAACAATGGCGATTTTTCCATTGATTATGACATCCGCTTCCCACGATGGATCACGGTAGACCTTGATAACCAGTTCGGTGATATTTTCCTGGATGAAGTTGACGGACAGACGGATATCAACCTGGAATATGGTGCGATGGAAGCAGTCGCCTTCAATAGCACCCTGAACGATATAACCATGAAATTCTCTGACGCAGAGGTCGATTTTATGAAATCCGGGGACGTAAATATTGAATATGGTGAATGGAACCTGAAAGGAACAGAAAATCTGAAGCTGTATTCAAGGTTTTCTGAGAACAGTATCGATAAGGTGGCCAGTCTTAACCTTGATTCGCAATACGACGAGATTTCTGTCGGTGATGCAGGCCAGGTTATTGTCATAAGCCGGTTTTCAGAACTGGACTTTGAAAAGATCAGCGGTGATTTTGATTTTGATATAGAATACGGTGAAATTGACGTGAATTATATTTCCGCTTCCTTTAAAACCGGCAAATTGAGGAATTCCTTTGCCGGCGCCGACCTGAACTTCGATCCGAAAGTCAGCATGACAGTTGACGCACAGATGGAGTTTGGCGAGATGTCGTACCCTAAAGCCAATGCATCGATGAACCATGAGCTTCTTGGCTATACCACCAACATTTATAAAGGTAAATTCGGTGCAGGAACTGCTTCCAGATTGACCATTATTTCGAAGAACTCGGATGTAAATATCGATTTTGAAGAGTAATATTAACCTTTAAATTAATTATCATGGACACAAGAAAATTATTCGTTCCGCTGGCGCTTTTTATAATGATGGGGATGTTTGCCACGGTTTCTTTCGGATGCTGGAATGTTCCCCAGGACAAGGGTACCGGTAACTATACCAAAGAAGACAGGAATGTCAGCAATTTCACTAAGCTTGATATCGGCGGAGCATTCACTGTGTATCTTACGCAGGGCAGCCAGGAAAAACTGACCATCGAAGCCGATGCGGATGAATTGAAGGATATTGTCACAGAAGTCTCGGGGAGTACCCTCAAAATCTATACTAAATCCGACTGGAATGCCCATTTCCATGAAATGACCATTTACCTGACTTTTAAAAGCCTTGAATATATTGATTTCAGCGGGGCAGTGGAAGTAAAAGGCCAGAATGAGCTTAACTTCACCGATCTTGAAATGGATATCAGTGGGGCAGCCGAAATTGAGATGAATTTTAAAGCTGATAAATTTGATGCGGAATTCAGCGGTGCCAGCGAAATTGAGTTTTCCGGCAATTGCAAGACCGGTTACCTTGGGCTCTCAGGCGCTTCGGAATTTGATGCGGAAAACCTGGAATTCCAGGATCTTAACATTGAAGTCAGCGGCGCTTCCGAAGCAAAAATCTGGGCCACTGGTATACTGAACATCGATGCTTCCGGCGCATCATCCATAAGGTACAAAGGCAGCCCGAAAATCTCGATCGATGAATCGGGAGCTTCAAGTGTGAAACCACTTTGATTGATTTTTTAACCACAATAGACACATAAAACACATAGGTTTCACAATAGACCTATGTGTTTTCTATTGTGCTCTATTGTGCCTATGTGGTGTAATAAAGAGGTTGGAAAAATAAAAAATAATTGATTTAAGCATTAATTAAAACCAAAAATTCCTCCTCCGAAATAACCCTCACGCCCAGGTCCTGGGCTTTTTTCATTTTAGCCGGGCCCATATCGTCGCCGGCAAGGAGGAAATCAGTTTTACCCGAAATGGAACCGGTATTTTTTCCGCCGTATTTTTCGATCATTTCTTTGAGCTGGTCACGGGAGAAATTCCGGAAAACCCCGCTGATTACAAATGTCTTGCCCTTCAATTTATCTTCAATTACTACCGGCCCGGTTTGTTCTGCCTGAAAGCGGATTCCTTTACTGCGCAAGCGGTTGATGATCTGAAGATTGGCATCGTTTTTAAAATAGGCAAGCACTGATCCTGCTATTTTTTCACCGACTTCTTCAACCTCATTCAGTTTTTCAAAACCCGCTTCCATTAGCGCATCGATATTCCCGAAATGGAGCGCCAGCTTTTTCGCAACGGTCTCCCCGACAAAACGGATACCCAGGGCATAAAGCACTCGCTCGAAGGGAGTGGATTTTGATTGCTCTATGCCGTTGAGGATATTCTCTACAGTCTTTTCCCTGAAGCTGATCCTTCTTTCTTTCTGGCCCTCATCGGCCTCATAGATTTTTTCCAGGCCTATCAGTTTAGTATGATCAAGATCGTAAAGGTCAGAGACGTTGTGGACCAGACCTTTATCAAAAAGTAATTCAATCTTTCCTTCACCCAGGCTGTCGATATCCATCGCTTTACGGCTGATGAAATGCTCCAGCTTTCCTTTGATCTGCGGTGGGCAACCGGTATAATTCGGGCAATAATAGGCCGCTTCATTTTCCTGCCTTTCCAGCAGTGTACCACATTCGGGGCAATGCGAGGTGAAGACAACTTCAGTTGCATCCGAGGCTCGGTGCTCAGGGTCCGCCCCGATGACTTTCGGAATAATTTCCCCGCCTTTTTCTACGAATACATGGTCCCCGACATGCAGGTCCAGCTTTTTAATGATATCGGCATTATGCAGCGAGGCCCTTTTAACCGTGGTGCCTGCCAGGAATACCGGCTTAAGGTTGGCGACAGGAGTCACAGTGCCGGTCCGGCCGACCTGGTAATCGATCGAGAGCAGGGGAGTGGACACCCTTTCGGCTTTAAACTTGTAAGCGATTGCCCAGCGCGGCGATTTCGCGGTATAGCCCAGTAATTCCTGCTGCCTGTATGAGTTTACTTTGATTACGATACCGTCGATGTCGAAGGGCAGTTCTTTTCTTCCTGAATTCCAGAGTTCAATGAAGGAAAAAATCTCCTGCAGGGTGCGGCATTTGGCGATATAAGGCGATATTTTAAGTCCCCAGTCCTTTGCTTTTTGCATGCACTGGTAGTGGTTATCGGCAGGAAATTCACCGGCCATCATTGTGTACAGGAAACTGTCAAGGTTTCTTTTGGACACTTCAGCCGGGTCCTGCATTTTCAGGCTGCCTGAAGCGGCGTTGCGGGGATTGGCAAACAGTTGCAGGCCGGTTTCTTCCCTTTCGGCATTCAACCTGTTAAAGCTGCTGCGAGGCATAAATATTTCGCCACGCATTTCGAATTCCTCCGGGAAATCACCCCAGAGGTTTAATGGCACGCTTTTGATGGTTTTGACATTGGCAGTGACATCATCGCCACGGATACCGTCGCCACGTGTAAGTGCCCGGACCAGTTTCCCGTTGCGGTAAGTCATCCCGATGGCCACACCGTCATATTTAAGCTCACAAACATACTCTGGTTCTTCATCGCCCAAAAGCTTCCTGACCCTCCCGTCAAAATCCGCAATCTCTTCTTCAGAATACGTATTTCCCAGGGAAAGCATCGGATATTTATGGTTCACCTGGACAAATTCCTTCGTCAGGTCGGCTCCGATACGCCGGGTAGGGGAGTCGGGCGAAACGAATTCCGGGAATTCAGATTCTATGCCGGTGAGTTCTTCAAGTAAAAGATCGAATTCGTAATCAGAAATCAATGGTGATGAAAGGACATAATACTGGTAATTATGCCGGTTGATCTCTTCGGTGAGCTCTGCGATCCGTCTTTTTGCTTCTTCAGCAGTCATATCGTTCTGAGTGATAAACAAAGATCGGATTTTTTTCTCATTGATTTAATTTTGGGCTAAAGCCCGTTATTATTGGTCGCTTCATTATCCTCAACCTGAAGGTTGAGGTAATTGATCCGTGGAAGTTTCGCCTGCAAAATAATTGGTGAATAAGGCAATAATTATTAAGCCTAACTTACCTCAACCTTTAGGTTGAGGGGCGAGGAAGCCAACAAAAGCACGGGCTTTAGCCCAAATTAACCTGGCGAATCGTCAAAACACTTACCTCAACCTATAGGTTGACGGGCAAGGAAGCCGGCTTCGAATATCAAATATTTAATTTCGATCTACCATTTTCTCTTTCTATTATTCCTAACTTTGAGAGAACCAAATCAAATCCTGCCGTTATGAAAAAAGTTCTGTTTTTCATTAGCCTGCTAATCGCTTTTAACTCCAATGCTCAATGGGAATGGCAAAATCCTTTGCCACAGGGGAATTCACTTGTTTCTGTTCATTTTGTGGATTCAATGGAAGGGTGGACTGTCGGGGACTATGGGACAGTAATGCATACCCTGGATGGAGGCGTCAATTGGGATATTTTATCGATTGGAACGACGGAAGAACTTAACGATGTATATTTTGCTGACCATAATTATGGATGGATTGTAGGATACGGTTTAATTTATCATACTTCCGATGGAGGTGTGACATGGATTGAACAGGATATGCCGGTTCCTTTAAATTGTGAAGCGGTTTTCTTTATTAATGAAAGTGAAGGATGGGTTGTTGGAAGTAACTATGTTATATTGCATACGGCAGATGGAGGCACTTTTTGGGAAGAGCAGGACAGCGGGATGGGAACTGAATACGGCTGGTTGATGTCCGTGTTTTTTATAGATGAAAACCTTGGCTGGACCTGTGGATGGAGTAATGTCCTATTAAAAACAACAGATGGCGGGGAATCCTGGATCGATATTTCGCCGGCAGGAAATGGTATTCTCAGTTCTGTCTTTTTTATTGACAATTCCATTGGGTGGGCTACCGGTAGTGGATCCGTGCTGAAAAGCACAAACGGCGGTAATGGTTGGACTATAGTGGCGTCTGACCTGCAAGGAACAGGAAGTATTTATTTTTCTGATTTGCAGAATGGCTGGATGTGCGGTGGTTATGGCATTATTTCACAAACATTTGACGGAGGATTTACATGGGAATTGATGAACACCGGGACAGCTATTAGCTTGTATAACATGCATATTCCGGCACAGGGAACAGGCTATGCAGTGGGCGGTTTTGGTAAGATACTTTCTTATAATGAGGATATTGATGCCTGGGAAGCGCTTACTGATGGTTATTTTAACAAATGGTCGGAATTATTTTTTATTGATGAAAATGAAGGATGGGCAGCCGGATTAGGATTTCATCATACAACTGACGGTGGGAAGAACTGGGATGAACAGGTAATCGATACTGGCATTTATGTAAGTGCTGTGCATTTCGAAGATAATATGAATGGTTGGGCCGCGGGGCACCGGCAGATTTACCGCACACGTGATGGAGGTGATTCATGGTCACTCCAGTTAGACCTTGGAAAAAGTTATGATACAACGTTGTCCAGGCTTTTCTTTACAGATACATTACATGGATGGGCGCTTGATTATTATGGATTGTTATTTCATACAAATAATGGAGGGAATACTTGGCAAGAGCAATTTAGCGGGATTACAGATATTCAGCAGAATGCGATATTTGCGATTGATTCCATGACAGCGTGGATTAGCGGAGGATATGGCTGGATATCCAAAACTACAAATGGGGGTGAAAACTGGTCTGCTTATAGCACCGGTTTTGAGTTCAGTATGGGCTGGGATATCCAGTTCACTGATGCTGACCATGGCTGGATCATTGATGATTATGGTATATTATATTCAGAAGATGGGGGATTAAACTGGACAAGAATTTCAAATGAGGGAGGTGGTGCGATCCATTTTATTAATCCCTTACAAGGCTGGCAAGCAAGATGGAGTGGTATTTCCCGCACTACAGATGGAGGTTTTTCATGGGAAACACAAAACAAGCTGACAAATTCATATATATATGATGTTTGGTTTGTTAACGAATTTACCGGTTGGGCTGTTGGAAGCCTGGGAATCACCCTGTATACCAATAACGGTGGAACTGTCGGGACCCCCGAACCCGAATTTCAAATTTCTAATTTCAACGTCAACTGCTTTCCAAATCCAGCCATTTTTTCAACTACTATTGAGTATATGCTTGATTATCCTGCCTTTGTCACCCTTGATATTTATAATATTAACGGGCAACTGGTTGAATGTCTTGTGAATAGTCATCAGAATATTGGGACTTACCAAATAAACTGGGAAGCCGGGCATATGCCGGCTGGGGTTTATTTCTATAAATTGAATTTGGGTGAATTATCTACTTCAGGACGGCTGATCCTTATTAGATAATCTAAAACCTTATAGCGTGAAATAGATCTGTCCGAGATAAACCGGATTAATACATATTACCGGGATCTGGGCCAGGTTGAACATCAGCTTTTCGCTCCACGAACTGTTATTGAAATTGGGGTTTTCGATGTTGCTGTCGGTCATCATCATGAGCAGATCAGCGCTGTTGGAAACTGCAAAATCAAGGAGCTGGCCGGCAAAATTTGCATGCTTTGGTGCTTCCGTAATAGTGTAATTCACCTTATGCTTTTGAAATTCTTCCTCAATCTGCCCGGTGATAATGTTGAGTTTGGATGTATCGGCAACCTGGTCGCTTGTTTGCTTGAACATCAGGATTTCGCTCTTGAAAAGCAGTGAAGTGACAATAGCATAAAACACTTGCTGCCGCGATTCGGTATACAGACCAATCGGGAAAACGATTTTCTTGTAACCCTCTTCATTGATCTTCCGTTTTTGAACTACTATGACCGGCACCGGCGATTGGGTGATCACTTTCATGGCAAAGCTGCCGACAAGGTGCTGGAGGCCTTTTTTACCATGCGTCCCGAGGATCATCATATTTACTTTCAGATCGGTCGCAACTTCGCTGATCACATCAAAAATGCTTCCTTCGCGATACAGGTAATCCACAGTCACCTTTGATTTCGGTTTTATGGCTTTTGCAATTTCTTTGAGTTTCTTTTCAACTGCTTCACCAGTATTGTCTTTCCCCAGGTTTGATTTAGTTTCCCGGTTGATTACATGAAGCATGGTAACTTTGAAGTTCAATATTTCAGCCGCCTTCACTGCATGGTCGATCGCATTCTGACATACTTCGGAAAAATCGGTGGGTACCAGAATGATATTGTTCCGGTCCTTTAATTGATGAGCCATATTATATCTGTTTGTTTAAGGTTAAATGAAAATTGCCTGGCGGGTTAATCCGTCATTTTTGTAAAGCTCTTTACCTGGGAACGATTTTCTTCCAGTTGAAGTCCCTTGGATTAATGCACATAACCGGGATCTGGGAAGTGTTGAAAATAATATCCTCATCGTAGCTTCCGAGTAAAAATTCCTTCAGGCTCTTGTCGGGATTGGTCATGATCAGGATCATATCCGCATTTTCGGCCGTTGCATAATCCAGTACCTGCTTAGTAAAGCTTGTGGATTTTTCAGCCATATGGACATCGTATTTAACGCTGTTTGCCTGGAAATGATTGGTAATCATCGTAATGACATCTTCCATTGTATCTCCCGGGAGATGAATGATCTGAATTTTCGAATTAAATTCCTTTGCAATGGCTGCAGCCCACTTGGTCTTTGACCATGGTCCGGCATCTGAGGTGATGGGCATGACGATCTTGCTTAATCCGGTACCAAATGGCCTTTTCTGGATAACAATCGTTGGAACCTCTGAACTGGTCACCACTTTAAGGGCAAAACTGCCGGTAATTTTCTGCATCCCGACTTTGCCATGGGTACCCAGGAAAATGAGGCTGGCTTTGAGATCCTCTGCCACTTCTGCAATTGTGGTGAAAATATCGCCTTCCCTGGAAATTGTATCTACCTGGACTACATGAGCTTTGACCAGTGAATTTGCAAGTTCGTTCAGTCGTTCATGCACCCATTCCGGGCCTTTGCCTTCTTTTTTCATTTCAGTGACCGTATTTTTGTCAATGACATGCAAAAGCACGACCTTGTAATTGTAATCTTTTGCAAGAGAGGCTGCCCTGTTGGCGGCATTGGCACAAACTTCCGAAAAGTCGGTCGGAACAAGGAAGATGGGATTTTTTACAGTTTCCATGAATATAAGTGATTAATGGTTCTTTTTACTGACACAAATATAGAAAATATAACGTATTGCCTGAGTTGTATGCTCATTTTTCATGATTACACAGGAATTCTACCTGCTTTAAGTTTTCCTCTTTTAAATCCTGTCTAAGCTTAATGGCAGAAGCTGTGAAATACTTATGCGTTGTCAGGAAATCCTTCTGTATCTTGTACCATTCCTTCAGTGTAGTCGTTATGATATCAAGCGCTTCCCATTCATATTTAAGGCGGTGGGCGATCATGAAAAAATCATTACGGCCCAGGTAGTCCAGGTCAGCGTCACAAAGGATCTTATCAAGCGGGTCATCCGCTTGCTGGGGTAGCTTTGTCGTGCCTATCATGCTGCATATCCTGTCGGTGGCTTCATTGTCGTAACCAAACCTGGGCAGTGTCTGGCGGCAAATCTCAATGCTGGCTTCTTCATGTCCGCGGTAGGTTACCAGCATGCCGGAATCATGGAATACACAGGCTGTTTTTAAAATGATCTTATCCTCTTCGGATATCTTTTCCATTTCTGCCAGCCTTATGGCTGATTCCAGTACATCAAGGGTGTGGTCGATCGAGTGGTAAGTGAGCCGGGGATCTAGTTCCCTTTCCAGTTTTTTCAGGATATAGTCTTTTGCGCCTTCGTAATTCATGATTTCATTTAATTCGACATTTATAACAAATAAATACTGAAAAGGGATGCTGATTTTAAAAATTAATATTTTAGGTCGAAACTTTCAACTCCGTCCCAGATAGCGGGAACTCCTTTTTCAATAAAATGGTTGCAGCGTTCAAGATAGATCCTGACAGCCTTATCTGCAGGATTTACTGCTTCGATAGTTTGCAGCAGCTTGAGCGCATCCTTGAATTCTTTCTTTTTATAAGCCTGCAACGCCTTGTTATAGTCATCTTTCGTGCTGAGCTTAAGGTTTTTGATCGTTTCTGGTTCCCCATCCATGATTTCAAAGATGTAGATCGCTTCTTTCTTCCCCTTGACTTTTACAATATCCAGGAACCTGAAATGATACTGGCTGGGGTCGTTTAGTTTGATGAGGGTATCTTCTGTAATGATAATGGAGCCGCCATATACCTTGGTCAGCCCTTCGAGCCTGGCAGCCAGGTTTACGGCATCGGAGATCACCGTGCCGTCCATTCTGCCTTCGCCGCCGATAATCCCAAGCATGAGCAAACCGGTGTGTATGCCGATACCTGCATCTATGGAAGGTTTGCTGAACTGGCTCACGATTTCATTGTATTCGAGCAGTTTGATCTTCATTTCGATAGCGGCATTGATGGCATCTTCGCTCCGTTCCGGGAAAAGCGCCATGATCGCATCACCCATGAATTTATCGATAAACCCGTTATTATGACGGATCACGGGTTCCATATATCCCAGGTAATTATTGATGAAATCGAAATTCTCCTTTGGGGTCATCGTTTCCGACATGGCAGTGAAATCCCTGATGTCGGAGAACATGATCGTCATCTCCTTCTGGACCTGGTCACCAAGCTGAATATCGGTAATGCTTTCCTTGCCGAGGAATTCCAGGAACTGCCTGGGGACAAACCTTGCATTGGCCCTGTTAACGTTGTCCAGGCTCTGGAAATAACTCTTCAGCTTATGGGACATCTCATTGTACCCTTCGGTAAGCGCCCCGATCTCGTCGTTGGTCCTGACTAAGGCAAAGCTGTCAAGGTCCCCGCGGCCTGTTCGTTCAATACTCTTCAGAAGATCTGTAACCGGCCGGATTATATCTTCAGTCGTCCATCTCACAAATAACACTATGTATATGAGAGCAATGAATATGCTTGTCCCGATCCCGATGACCATCAGGAGACTGTTGACTGCATTCACATAGAACAGGTCGTTCAACGTTCCAAGATTTATATCAAGGTCGATGTCGGTATATTTGCCCATCAGGATTTTTTCGTGATCAGGCGACATTTCGGTGAGATTCAGTTCCTTAACTGCAGATATACTGAGAATGATATAGAATACTACAATGATAAGGGGAAGAAATGTCGTCATCGCGGAAGATACCAGCAAGCGGTTCCTGATCTTCTCGGGTTTCCTGTTGAATATCCTTCTTTTCAATTCATCTTCAGGGTAAACATGTTCAAGGTACCTGATATGGACACGATGCTTCATCCAGAAATAAACCAGCATCAATGTAAGTATGCTCGATACCAGGGTGATGAAAAAGAACTGCAGGTAAAACTGCCTGTTGATGCTGTCCACATCATTTTTCATCATAATGATGTAAAGCATGTAAATGATGGTTATGCCGTAGGAAATAAACAAGATACCGACATTGATAATGGGGGTTTTCAGAAGGAATTTTGTGCAGAATTGGGCGGTCTTCGGCTTGATCGGCTTATTTGTCCTCTTGTTCCTGAAATATAGTTTAAACGGCAGGTTAAATACAAAGCCAATCAGGAAACTGACAGAAAGCAGCCTGATCAGTAATCCCATCGTATCGCCCATCTGGCTGCGGCTTTCCGTATTATCGATGGAAATCGACTGATCTTTCTCACCGGTGCCTACAGGAATTGAAACTGCAATATTTACTGTAGAATCGTGGTAGATCTGTATCCGGTTAGAATCAACAGGGGTGGTAATATCAATGCCCATGGTCCTTGCCGGGTCTTCGACGGCTTGTTCGATCGTGGTTTCCGGGTTGTCCTTTTGCGCATTTTCCAGGAGATCGGGGACATATTTAAATAAAAGGATGCCGGCAACGGGAAAAACAAGGAAAAAATATAGCATGGTGGATACGAGGTAAATCCTCAATCCATGATATCGCGGTACTTTGCCGTATTTATTCACTTGTGCAGCCATACTTGGCAAAAAGGTCACTAAAGTATAAAAAAAACTTCCACCCGGGGGATGGAAGTTTATTAAGATTAAAATAAAATAAGGATCAGATCACTTCCGAGATGATCTCCATGCCACGTTTCAGGGCTTTTTCATTATCAGGGATAAGATTGTGGTACCTTGGCGGGAGCGACTTTTTCAGTCCCTGGATCACATTTTCGATCGTAACCAAAGGCTTGATTTTGAGGTATCCTCCTAAAACGATCATGTTGAAAATCTTGGCAAGGCCGAGTTTGGCTGCTTCGTCGGCAGCTTCCACGCGGTAGATCTTAATATCCTTCCTGTCGGGATGGCGCGTAATGCCGTTTCCATCATAGATCAGGATGCCGCCTGGCTTGACCATCGCTTCGAACTTGTCCATGGATTGCTGGTTGAGAATGATGGCGGTATCGTACCGGGTTAAAATAGGCGAGCTTATCCTTTCATCACTAAGGATCACAGTGACATTGGCAGTGCCGCCGCGCATTTCAGGACCGTATGAAGGCATCCAGCTAACTTCCTGGTCCTGCATAATACCTGAATAGGCAAGTATCTTTCCCATGGAAAGGACTCCCTGTCCTCCAAAACCTGCTATGATAATTTCTTCTGTCATGATTGTAATAATTT
>CAYJNJ010000033.1:14131-37951 GCA_964371595.1 uncultured Bacteroidales bacterium
ATATCACCCAGTGGGTAATAAGGGAACATATTATCGACCATCCACTGATTGGCCTGGGTCGGTGTCATTTTCCAGCCTGAATTGCAATTGGAGACGATCTCAATAAAAGATAGTCCTGGTTTTTTATTTAACTGGTTTTCGATTGCCATCCTCACAGCTCTCTTTGTCTTCCTTACATTTGCGGGGGTATGGACAGCCTGCCTGGAAACGAAATAGGTCCCGGGGAGCTGTGCAACAAGTTCGGTGATTTTCAGAGGATAACCCATCATTTCCACATCCCTGCCATAAGGCGAGGTTGATGATTTCATTCCGGGAAGGGTAGTGGGGGCCATTTGTCCTCCGGTCATACCATAAATACCGTTATTGATAAAGAAGATGGCGATATTTTCCCCGCGGTTGCAGGCATGAATGGTTTCTGCGGTCCCTATTGCGGCAAGGTCGCCGTCGCCCTGGTAAGTGAATACGATTTTATTCGGCCAGGTGCGCTTGATGCCCGTTGCCAGCGCCGGTGCACGTCCATGGGCAGCTTGCTGCATATCGATATTCATAAACTCGTAGGCAAGAACGGAACAGCCAACCGGGGCTACCCCGATGGTCTTTTCCTGCAAACCCATTTCATCCAGCACTTCCATAATGATCCGGTGCGCAGTCCCGTGTCCGCATCCGGGGCAGTAGCTCAGGACTTTATCGGTCATCAGGCTGGTCTTCTGGTAGACCAGGTTTTCTTCGGAAACAATTTCCTTTACTAATTTTTCGTCCATATAATCAACCTCCTATGAATCTTTTTTCGAGTGCGGTCACAACTTCTTCCGGTGAGGGGACCATGCCGCCCATCCTGCCAAAATGCTCGACAGGAACTTTGCCGTTCACTGCCAGCCTTACATCTTCAACCATCTGTCCTGCGCTCATTTCAATGGCCAGCATTCCTTTAACCTTACCTGCCAGCGATGCCACTTCCTTTTTCGGGAATGGGAACAGGGTAATCAGCCTGAGCAGGCCTGCCTTGATCCCTTTTGCCCTTGCAATCTGGACAGCTTTCTGGGTAATACGTGCGCTTGAACCGTATGCCACGTAAAGGTATTCGGCGTCTTCACACTGGAATTTCTCAAAATGCACTTCATTTTCCTCAATAATGCGGTATTTTTCCTGCAGATGGATGTTATGCTTTTCCTGAACTGCCGAGTCAAGGTTTAAAGAGGTAATGATATTTCTTTCCCTGGTTTTTGGTTTTCCTGTGGTGGCCCAGGGACATTCCCTGATCAATTCCTCTTCGGTTCTCCGTGGGATCGGGTCGGCAAGGGTGATTTTCTCCATCATCTGGCCGATTACGCCGTCGGCGAGCATCATCACCGGATTCCTGTATTTGAATGTCAGTTCGAATGACAAACGCACAAAATCGAACATTTCCTGGACAGAAGCAGGCGCAAGGACGATAAGCCTGTAATCGCCGTGCCCTCCTCCCTTGGTAGCCTGGAAATAATCGGCCTGGGATGGCTGAATGGTGCCAAGTCCCGGCCCTCCGCGGACCACATTCAGGATAAGACCGGGCAATTCGGCACCGGCCATATAGGAAATACCTTCCATTTTAAGACTTATCCCGGGGCTTGACGATGAGGTCATCGCCTTTTTACCGGTTGAAGCTGCGCCATAAACCATGTTGATGGCTGCAACTTCGCTCTCTGCCTGCAATACGACCATACCGGTCCTCTCATGCGGCTTTTCTGCCATGAAATATTCGAGTACTTCAGATTGAGGTGTGATAGGGTATCCAAAATAGGCATCCACCCCGGCACGAATGGCAGCTTCAGCAAAAGCCTCATTGCCTTTCATTAATTTCAATTCAGCCATAATGACGTCAATAATATTATATGGATCAAACTTCGACTTTTTTCCTGTATACTGTGATCACTCCATCGGGGCAAACCACAGCACAATTGGTGCAGCCTGTACATTCGTCGGGATTAGCTGCATATGCAAAACGGTAACCTTTGTGATTGACCTCCCGGGCAATGGAGATTACTTCCGTCGGGCAGGCGCCCACGCAAACTTCGCAGCCTTTGCAGCGTTCAATATCGACAATTATTACTCCTCTGACTTTAGCCATCTCGTGAAAAATTTAAATTTTCGCTATAATTTAAGCGCCACGAAATTATTAATAAAAGTCGAAATATCCGGAAACAAAGAAATTGAATTGTTAACTAATTAACAATTTATACTTGATTTAAATAATGCGGGATACGGCCGGATCCTTTGTCAGGGATGGTCTTCGCGGAATTTTTTCAACCTGTATTCGAGATCGGGGAACTGGTCCCTTCTGACCAGTGAAACACAGGCACGGATCCCCTCATGGCGCTCGCTGCCGGTAATCGTCAGCGAGATGGCGCTGATTCCATAGAATAACATTTCACGGAGTAATTCCCCTCCTGAAAATCCCGGGTAGGCGAAAGTGAAATAGAAACCGTCAGCAATGGGCTGATCTTCATCCTTATCATAAACAATATGGAAGCCGTTATCAATAAAAAGCTTTTTCATGATCCTGGCCTTTTCGCCATATTCCCTCACTTCATCCACAAAATTAAACTCACCGTCATTAGCGGCTTTAAGAATGGCGGTAAGGGCAAACTGGGGCGTATGGGAAGTCCCCGAGCTAAGTGAATACAGGGTGCCGAAAATCATGGCCGGCCCGACTTTCGAGAATTTATAATACTTCAACAGGTCAGGTGCCTCAGTATCGAAAATCTTATTGGAGATCACCATCATGCCAATCCTTTGCCCCGCATAACTGAATACTTTCGAGCTGGAGATCAATAGGACGTAATTATCAGTATAATGTGCAATAGACGGCTGATACGGCGGTTCGCCCGGACGGGAATAATCTTTGCGGAAATCCATGCCGAAATATGCCAGGTCCTCGATGACAATGACATTGTATTTTTCCGCCAGTTCTGCAATGATGGCAAGTTCGCGCTCGGTAAAGCAGATCCATGACGGATTGTTGGGATTGGAGTATAAAATGGTGGAAACTTTTCCGCCTGCAAGGCAGGATTCCAGTTTATCCCTTAGCTTCTCCCCACGGTAATCATAAATATCAAATGAAATTGTGTCAATGCCGAGAATGCGCAGCTGTTGCATATGTACAGGGAAACCTGGATTGAGCAATAAAGTCTGCCCTTTCTCTTTGTGCATCCTGTTCAATGTCATGAACGAGGCGAAACTCCCCTGCATCGATCCAACAGTTGGGATACAACCGTCGGTTTTGACATCAATATTGAGAAATAATTTAACGAAACGTGAAATTTCAGTCTTTAACTCAGCCCTTCCATAAATATCCGGGTAAATTGCCGGGATACCCATATCAAGCGCCTTCTTTTCAGCTTCTATTCCGATCCTGACAGGCGGAATGCCCGGGATACCCATCTCCATCCTTATAAATTGCTGGCCTGAAGCCTTTTCGATCATATCCACCAATCTTTTGATCTCACGGATAGATCCGGTCCCAAGGTCCCCGATCCCGGTTTCGTTCAGCATTTTTTCAACAATGGAATAGTCGATTGGTGTATTTTTCATATGTATCTTATAAAGCTATTGTTTGGTATAATCAGAACATGTCAAAAATATAAAATTTAAAATCCGAAAATTACTCCCGGCAAAAATTAATCCTCACCGATAAGTATCCTTGCATCGACCGCGACGATCTCATCACCGTATGCCAGCAACGGGTTGAGGTCCATTTCAATAATTCCCGGAATCCACGTGACCAGTGCCGAAAGCCGGAGCAGTATATCGCTGAACAGGTCCAGGTTTATGCCTTTCTGGCCCCGGATACCTTCGAGGATTGGATAAATTTTGAGATTTTTTATCATATCGGAACTTTCTTCGCGGGAGAGCGGCGAGTAAGCTGCGCTGAAATCTTTCAGGACTTCAATAAAAATCCCACCCATCCCACACAGGATAAGGTGCCCGAATTTCTTCTCGAATTTCACGCCCGCAAATAACTCCCTTCCTTTAATCATAGGCTGCATCAGCACACCGACTGCGCCCGGGATACCGATCAGGGTATCAAATGCTTTGCCGGCACCTTCTATATCTTTAATATTCAGAATTACCCCGCCAAGGTCTGATTTGTGGACAGGACCAGTCACCTTCATTACCAGGGGAAAGCCGATGCGGTTCACTGCAGGGACCAGTTCTTCCTTTCTGCTTATATTTAATTCCGTGGCCCTCGGGATTTTGAAAAGATCAAGGATTTCTGCGACTAATTCCGGGGGCAGGTACCTGCCTTTATATTCGTTAATTTTTTCTTTCAGATGAGTAGGTAGTGCAACCGGATCCAACTCAACAGTTTGTTCGGGTTTCCGGGTGAAGTGCGACAATCCCAGCGCATGGGCAAAGAGTACCTCGTCCTGGAAGGCGACACGGCCTTTTCCCATAAAAAAATCCACTTCCTCCTTTGCTGTTAACGTGGAAGGAAGGATTGGGAAAATGGGCTTCCCGGCCGTTTGCATTTTTTTATCCAGCAGATCGTAAACATCATAGATCGGACTGAGGCCGGGTGTCCCGAAAATCACTGCCATCCCGTCGATCTCATCAAAATATTCATCGGTATAATCAATGATCTTTCCAAGATGTTCCGCGGTGCCGGTAGCCAGGAAATCTATGGGATTATTCACGGATGAGCCCGGATAAAGCATTTCGAGCAGCTCTTTTGCCCTGGGGTTATTTATGTGAGGGACGGCAAATCCTTCTTTCGACAGGGCATCTGTCAGCATAACTGCCGGACCGCCGGCATGGGTGATTATTCCGATATTGTTTCCCCGGAGCACATTGCACATGAATACCGAGGCCACCGTGATGAGCTCTTCACGGCCGTTACACCTGACAATCCCGGCCTTCCGGAACAGGGCATCCACGGCCAGGTCGGAACTGGCCAGGGCGCCGGTGTGAGATGAGGCTGCACGGCTGCCGGCTTCCGAAGAACCTGCTTTGATGGCTGCGATCCTGCATCCTTTTCGGATAAGCGAGGTTGCATGCTTTAACAGCAACTGCGGCTTATTGATTGACTCCATGTAAAGCAGCTTCACTTTCGGGCTGATGGCAGGATCGAATGATTCATCCATATATTGCAGGATTTCCTCCACACCCATCTGCGCGCTGTTCCCGACAGAAAAAACGCGGGCAAAGCTCAGCCCTTTCTGTATGCCGCTTTCCATTATGAAGCAGGCTGTAGCGCCTGAACCGGATATGAAATCGCAGCCCGATAAGGATAGTTTTGGGATGGGTAAGGTGAATACCCCATGGTAAGCCGGGGTAAGTACACCGATGCAATTCGGACCTATCAGGGAAGCCCCGGCAGCATTGACAATCTCTACCGTCCTCCGTTCGAGTTCCCTGCCTGCCTTGCTTTCTTCGCTGAATCCGGCTGAAATAATTATGAATGCTTTGGTTCCCTTTTCTTTCGTAAGAATTTCAACGGTTTCGGGAATATATTTTGCAGCAATGCAAAGAATAGCAAGTTCGACCGCAGGCAATAGGTGCGCATCCCTGAAAGAGGCGACCCCCTGCACTGTATCTTCCTTAGGGTTCATCACCATCAGCTTTCCCCCATATCCACCATCCAGGATGTTTTTAAGAATCTTGCCGCCTGGTTTCTGGATATCATTCGAACCACCAACAATTACAATACTTTTCGGATCTGTTAATTCCCTGTTGATCATAATTTCCCGCTTTGGAATAATTGAATTCCAAGTGCCTGCTAAATTAGGAGATTTTAATCATAGGGATTCCCGTTCAGCCAGAATTTATTTTTGTTAAAAAAGTATAAAAAAGTCGCACCACAGTAACTTTTTTCAAAATATTAATACCTTTGCGATACTAAATTAAAATTCAAAAAAAATGAAAAAGCTTACTCTTGTTATTTCCATGGTGCTGGTTGCTGTTGCCGGTTTATTCGCCCAGGCTACCGAACCTGTACAGGTAGTTGATAATCCCAATGCCCCGGAAATAAGTTTTGATAAATTGGTTCACGATTACGGAACAATTCCGTTTGCTGGTGATGGTGTCTGCATTTTCAAATTCACAAATACCGGTAAAGAACCCCTGATCCTGCAGCAACCGCAGTCTTCATGCGGGTGCACAGTGCCCACATGGCCAAAGGAACCTGTTTTACCGGGTGCCTCCAGCGAGATCCAGGTGACTTACAATACTAAAAAAGCCGGTCCGATCAACAAAACGGTGACGGTAAGGTCAAATGCAAAAACGAATACCGTAGTTTTACGTATCACGGGTAAAGTAGAGCCCCAGCCGGTGAATCAGCTTCCTGAAAAGGCTCCCACCGAAGGCACACCTGTAAATAAATAAATCGTTTTAAATTCATTGAAAGGTTGTCTGCTGAGATAAATTTACTTGGAAGACAGCCTTTTTTTATTTTATAAAACATACTAACCATGCCAAAAATTTCTAAAAAGGGGATGATGATGCCAGAGTCCCCGATCCGTAAACTGGTACCCTTCGCCGAGGTCGCTAAAAAAGCAGGCCGTAAAGTTTATCATCTCAATATCGGCCAGCCAGATATTGAAACCCCCGAAGTTGCAATGGCTGCTGTAAGGAACTTCAGCCAGAAAGTGGTGGAATATTCCCATTCTGCAGGAATTTATTCCTACCGTAAGAAACTGACGGAGTATTACAAGAGGATCAATATTGACATTACGCCGGAAGACATCATTGTTGGCACCGGCGCCTCAGAGGCCTTGCTCTTTGCTATCAACTCCTGCCTTGATCCGGGTGATGAACTGATCATCCCTGAGCCTTTCTACGCAAATTACAATGGGTTTTCTATTAATTGCGGGGCTGTGGTCCGTCCGATTGTTTCCAGCATAGATACAGGGTTTGCCCTCCCACCCATGGCGGATTTTGAAAAAGTGATCAACGAGAAAACCAAGGCTATCCTGATCTGCAACCCGAATAATCCTACAGGTTACCTGTATTCAAAGGAAGAACTGGAGGTGCTGCGTGACCTGGTGAAGAAATATGACCTCTATCTTATTACGGATGAAGTTTACAGGGAGTTTGTATACGATGGCAATCATCACTATTCTGCCATGCACCTGGAAGGCATTGACGACAATGTTATCTTGATCGACTCGGTGTCGAAGCGCTACAGCGCATGCGGTTTTCGCGTAGGTTGCCTGATCACGAGGAATAAGGATGTTGCCCGTACAGCTTTAAAGTTCGCTCAGGCCCGACTCAGCCCGCCAACTTTCGGCCAGGTTGGCGCCGAAGCGGCAATTGATACGCCCCAGTCGTATTTTGACAAAGTATTGCTCGAATATCACGCCCGCCGTGATATCGTCGTAGAATATATCAACAGGATTCCCGGTGGATACTGCCCGAAGCCTAAAGGCGCTTTCTATGTTGTGGCAAGGCTCCCGATCGATGATTCCGACCGTTTTTGCAAATGGCTTCTGGAAGACTTTAATTTCAACAATGAAACGGTTATGCTTGCACCTGCCACCGGATTCTATTCAAATCCTTCCAAAGGAAAAGACGAAGTCAGGATTTCTTATGTATTAAAAGTAGATGACCTGAAAAAGGCAATGATCTGCCTGGAAGAAGCACTGAAGGTTTACCCCGGTAAAACCAATTAGTTAAAATCGGGATACAACAGGTACTTCTTTCTTATCAACATAAAAGCTGAGAGCCCAAACTCCCAGCTTTTTCTTATTTCAGATTCTTTTAATCCGGATTTAATATCATTCATCAACCCGTCATTTCCTGCGAGTTTATTAAAATAGGAATTGAAAAAATCAACCGAATCTTTTAAAACCTGGTAGTATATTAAAAGATAACCCAGGGTAAAATGATTTTCGTTTGCAAAATAATTTTCAGCAAATGCGCTCAGGTTTGAGCCATAGCAAATCCGTCCTTCATATGGTGGATGTTCGCTTACACCGGGGATGCTGACAGGTTTAAAGTCATAGCTTCCGGCAACGAAATTCGGGTGTCCTATTACCTCGAACGGGGTTTCTGTCCCACGCCCTACGCTGATAAACGTCCCTTCAAACAGGCAAAGGGAAGGGTAAAGATAGATGGATTGCCAGGTTGGCAGGTTAGGGGAGGGCCTGGAATCCAGTTTTACCAGCATATTATGGTCATAGCCTGATAACGGGATGACAATCAGTTCGCATTTCTTTTCGCCATTCCAGCCTTCACCATTCACCATCATTGCATATTCCCCGATTGTCATGCCATAGACTACCGGCACGGGATGCATCCCGACAAATGAGTGGTACGCCGTGTCAAGCACAGGGCCGTCAACATAGAAACCGTTGGGGTTCGGCCGGTCCATGACAACTAATGGGATCCCCGCTTCAGCTGCCGATTCCATGAGGAGAGTAAGTGTGGAAATATACGTGTAGAACCTGGCGCCGACGTCTTGGATATCGAAAATGAGAATATCAATTCCTATTAGCTCCTCGGGCAGGGGTTGTTTCTTTTTACCATAAAGGGAGATGATTTTCACGCCGGTGACGGGATCGGTGCCATCCGATATTTCTGCGCCATTTTCACATTCGCCCCTGAAACCGTGCTCGGGGCTGAAGATGACCTTAACAGAAAATCCTGACCTGACCAGGGTATCAACAAGATGAGAATTACCAACCATCGAGGTGTGATTACAAACTATACCGATATCCTTCCCCTTGAGTAAACTAAAATACAATCCGGTCATTTCAGTCCCTGCAATAATATCATCAGCGTCGACCATGCGCAAGCCGTCCTTTTCATGCTCCTGCGCCTGGCAATCAGAGGGAATAGATGATTGCAGAAGGATGAGGGCAAGGAAGACAAGGAAATTAAGTTTGTTGGCTTTCATTCGGATTGGGTTGCGATTCATCACAAAGTTTAAACAAATTGGATAACGATTGACATTCGTTGTTATTTTTACCGGTGAATTTAAACCGGATAAAGTGAATCTACCGGCCTTCATTGCCACACGTCTGAACAGTAAAGATAAGGATAATTTATCCGGGCCGGTTGTGCGTATCGCAGTTACCACCATTGCCCTTGGACTGTCGGTGATGATCCTCGCGGTTGCGGTACTCATCGGGTTCCAGTCGGAAATCCGCAATAAGGTGATTGGTTTTGCAGCCCATATCCAGGTCGATAATTTTGATTCAAATTCATCCTACGAATCAGAACCCGTTCCGATGGACCAGCCATTTTATCCTGAATTGGAGGATGTGGATGGCATCAGGCACATCCAGGTATTTGCATTGAAAGCCGGCATTATCAAGACTGAAGACCAGCTGCATGGTATTGTCATGAAAGGGGTCAGCCATGATTTTGACTGGGAATTTTTCAGAACGCACCTGGTATCCGGAAAGGTCCTGGAATTTTCCGACACAGCGGCTTCGAAGGGATTATTGATTTCGGGTATGATAAGCCGGAAATTGAAATTACAACCGGGTGATGAAGCCAGGATGTATTTCCTTTCCGGATCCGAAGCTCAGCCCCGGGGTAGAAAATTCATTGTTTCAGGTATTTATGAAACAGGACTTGAAGAATTTGATGAGGCATTCGTGATCGGGGACATCCGTCATATTCAATCTTTAAATAACTGGGATACGGGCATGGTCAGCGGATTTGAGGTTTTTATCGATGATTTTAAAGATCTCAAAAAGATGGGTGACCTGGTTTATCAATCGATAGGATATGACCTTAATGCGGAAACGGTTACCGATACTTATCCGCAAATATTTGACTGGCTCAGACTAATGGATATAAACGTAGTCATCATCCTTGTGCTTATGATCCTGGTTGCAGGCATTACCATCATTTCCACCTTACTGATCCTGATCCTTGAGCGGACCAACATGATCGGGATATTAAAAGCGCTTGGAATTAAAGACAATGATCTGAGAAAGCTGTTCCTGTACCTCACTGCAAGGATCATATTAAAAGGAATGATCTGGGGGAACCTGTTCGGCATTGGTATTGGCTTATTGCAGCATTATTTCAGGATCATCCCGCTCGACGAAGAGTCGTATTATATTTCCTATGTCCCAATTGCATTGAATCTCTCACATATCCTGTTGATCAATGCAATGACTTTCCTTTTATGCCTTGTGATGGTGCTGATCCCGGGTTATATTATCGGGAAGATAAGTCCGGTGAAAGCGATCAGGTACCAATAAAGTATTCCAAATTCCAAATTCCAGAAGATTACTGACGACTGACGACTGACGACTCATTTATGCAGGCCACATTCCTTCATATCCGGGTTCTCCCACCACCAGCGGCCGGCACGGATGTCTTCACCCGCTTCAATAGCCCTTGTGCAGGACTGGCAGCCAATACTGGGGTAGCCTTTATCATGGAGAGGATTGTAAGGGATATTATTTTCATGGATGTAATCCCATAAATCCTGCGATTTCCAGTCTATCAGCGGATTGACCTTGATTTTCTTATTCAGGTCGTCCCATTCAACCAGGGAAAGTTCCTCACGCGTTACGGATTGCTCCCTGCGCAGGCCGCTGATCCAGAAATCAATGTTTTTCAACGCTCGTTTCAGGGGCTCGATTTTTCTTACCCCGCAGCAAAGTTTACGGTTCTCAATACTTTCATAAAAAAGATTGATCCCTTTCTGGTTAACCATCTCCTGGACGGCATGCGCATCAGGGAAAAATACGGATATATTTACTTTGTAGCGTTGCCGGGTCAGGTCAAGCAGGTCATAAGTCTCGGAAAACATCCTCCCGGTATCCAGTGTAAAAATGTACAGGCCGGGATCAATCTTTGAAATCATTTGCGTAATCACCTGGTCTTCAGCCCCAAGGCTGGTAGAGAACCCAAGCCTCGGCTTATAGTTCTCAATAAAAAACCGGATGACTTCACTGGCAGGTAGGCGTTTCAACCTGGCATTGAGATCTTTTATCACCGGCATTGCTTCGTGAGTGTTCATTTTTATTTATTCCCGAATTAAACGGCTGTAAAAGTAGAAAAAATATATTTTTGACTTAATAACATGTAAAAGTCATGAAAGTTCACTTTATCGCGATCGGGGGAAGCGCAATGCACAATCTTGCCATTGCACTGAAATTAAAAGGGTTCGAAGTTACGGGCTCGGATGATGAAATTTTTGAGCCGGCCAGGGGACGACTGGAAAAGTACGGTATTTTACCTGATGGTGAAGGATGGGATGCCGGCAGGATCAATAAAGGCCTTGATGCTGTGATCCTTGGAATGCATGCTAAACAGGATAACCCTGAGCTGGCAAAGGCCCGTGAACTTGGACTGAAAATCTTTTCTTACCCGGAATATCTTTATGAAGCCTCAAAAGATAAAATCCGTGTTGTGATTGCCGGGAGCCATGGTAAAACCACAATCACTTCCATGATTTTGCATGTGCTGCAGGAGGCCGGTATCGATTCTGATTATATGGTTGGCGCCCAGCTTGAGGGCTTTGAAGTTATGGTGCGGCTTAGCCAGGATGCGCCATTTATCATCCTGGAAGGGGATGAATATCTGTCTTCGACCCTTGACCCCAGGCCTAAATTTCATCTTTACCGTCCGGATATTGCTGTGCTTAGCGGTATTGCATGGGACCATATGAATGTATTTCCCACTTTTGAGAACTATGTGGGCCAGTTTGGAAAATTTATCGGCCTTATCGAACCCGGAGGGAAGCTCATTTACTGCCAGGCAGATCCGGTGGTTACAAAAGTTGCGCTTGAATCACGGAAAGATGTGGAATTGATCCCTTATGGTTACCTTAATTATAAAATGAAGGGGGAAAATGTAGGTCTTAATTATGGTGAAAAAGAAATTCCACTGATGGTATTCGGGAAGCATAATGTCCAGAATATTCACGGGGCATGGCTTGCATGCAGGGAGATGGGAGTTGATGACAACACGTTCCTGAAAGCAATAAGCACATTCCGTGGCGCTTCCAAACGGTTGCAGCTATTGAGGAAAAATAATGAAACCTCGGTTTATAAAGATTTTGCCCACAGCCCTTCCAAGTTAAAAGCCACAGTTGAAGCGCTGAAGGAATTGTATCCCGCCAGGAAGCTGGTAGCTTGTCTTGAACTGCATACCTACAGCAGCCTGAATAAAGATTTCCTTCCTCAATACCGTGGCTGCATGGCCTCTGCTGACATTCCTGTAGTCTATTTCAGTCACCATGCCCTGGCATTGAAACGGTTGCCGGAGCTGAGCCCGGAAGATGTCCGGCAGGCATTTGGGGATAAAAGGCTGAAAGTTTACAATGACTCCCAATTAATGCAGCAAGACTTGCTGAAACTGGATTTCAAAGGGAAAAACCTGCTGCTGATGAGCTCAGGCAATTTCGACGGCCTTGACCTGGAAGCACTGGCAGGGAGGGTTGTGGTATAATAATTCCAAATTCCAAATTCCTAATTCCAAAAAGGATTAACTTATTAAAGAATCCTGAAATTGGAACCTGGAATTTGGAATTTGGAATACTAATCAGGAATTCATCGAAATCAGGAACTCCTCGTTGCTCTTGGTGTATTTCATCCTGTCTTTCAGGAATTCCATGGCTTCCAGAGGATTCATGTCAGCGAGATGGTTCCTGAGGATCCAGATCCTTTGCAGGGATTCCTTATCCACAAGTAGTTCTTCACGACGTGTGCTTGAAGCCACGATATCGATAGCCGGGTAAATCCTCTTGTTGGAGAGTTTCCTGTCGAGCTGCAACTCCATATTGCCTGTACCCTTGAATTCTTCAAAGATAACTTCGTCCATTTTGGAGCCGGTGTCAATAAGTGCTGTTGCTATAATGGTAAGGGAACCGCCGTTTTCGATCTGCCTTGCTGCCCCGAAGAACCTTTTAGGTTTTTGAAGTGCATTGGACTCGACGCCACCCGATAATACTTTTCCGGATGCCGGGGAAACCGTGTTGTAAGCCCTTGCCAGCCTGGTAATGGAATCGAGAAGGATGACCACATCATGACCACATTCCACGAGACGTTTTGCTTTTTCGAGGACAATGTTTGCGATTTTGGCATGCCTTTCAGCCGGTTCATCAAAGGTTGAAGAAATGACTTCAGCTTTAACATGGCGCTGCATATCTGTTACCTCCTCGGGCCGCTCATCGATCAGAAGAACGATCAGGTAAGCTTCCGGATGGTTGTATGCAATGGCATTGGCAATTTCCTGCAGGATGACGGTTTTACCGGTTTTCGGCTGTGCTACGATGAGGCCCCTTTGTCCTTTGCCGATAGGGGAGAACATATCGATCACACGGGTTGTAATGCTTGCATCCGGGTAATCAGTGATCTTGAATTTGGTCTGTGGGAAAAGTGGTGTCAGAAAATCGAACGGGATCCGGTCCCTGACCTCTTCCGGTTTACGGCCGTTGATCATTTCAACCTTGATCAGCGGGAAATATTTTTCACCTTCTTTCGGCGGCCTGATGCTTCCTTCTACGGTATCACCGGTCTTTAAGCCGAAAAGCTTGATCTGCGACTGGGAAACATAGATATCATCAGGGGAGTTGAGATAATTATAATCCGATGATCTGAGGAAACCATAGCCATCAGGCATGATTTCGAGCACACCTTCTGAATTGATAAATCCTTCATATTCAAACGGGAATTCATCCCTTTTTTTGTTCAATCTTGGCCTGAAGCCCGGGTCACGGAGCGGTGGCTGGAAATCGTCTTCTTTTGATCCGTCAAAATCTTCCGATACGGGCTTTTCAACAGGGGCGACCATTTCAATGCCGGTTTCTGTCTCCAGTTCCGGGGCAACGATGATGTCGTCATCCGAATCTCCGTTAACTATTTCAGGAAGGATGAGGTCATTTTCTTTTTCGCTCCTGGCAGGTTGTTCTTCATCAAAAGGAAAAACAGGCTTTCTGTCGCTTTTCTTGATCAGCTTAGGCCTTCTTTCGAATGGCTGGCTTTCTTCCCTGGCTGGTGCCGGTTTTTCAGGTTGTGGCTGTTGAGGCTGTTGAGGCTGCCTTGGCTTAAAATTAGGTATCGGCCTTTTTTCTAATACAGGTCTATCTGCCGGTCTGTCAGTTGCAACAGGGGGTGCCGGTTTAGGCTCTTCAGTTATGATTTTCTTTTTCCTGCCCCTGCGTGCTTTGACCAACTCGGGATCAAAAGCTGGTTTTTCATCCTTAACGGGAATTAATGCCTGCTGGTCCAGGATCTGGTAAACCAGGTCCTGTTTCATGAGTTTTTCGTATTTGGGGACGTTAAGTTCCCTGGCAATTTCCTGTAATTCAGGTAGTGATTTGCCGTTTAATTCAATAATATCGTACATATTGCTTTTTAATGATTGATAATACTCTTAGCTGGAAAATAAGTCTGATCAACGAAGATACCCAAGCGTAAAAGCTTTAAACTATTCGATTCCGATTAAAATTGGGTTATTGAGAAATAAATGGAATTCTTTCGAATGAGGATGCAAATATAAAACAAATATCTTACATAAAAAAATATCTATTGATAATATTCAACCGGATTACAGGTACAAACCAGGTTCCGGTCACCGAAAGCATCATCAATCCTTGTAACAGGCGGGAAATATTTATCCTTTGACATGCCAGGTGCCGGGAAAGCAGCCTTCTGCCTTGAATAAGGGAATTTCCATTCATCTGCTGTAAGCATCGAAGCAGTGTGCGGGGCTTGTTTAATCACATTTACAGCCTTATCAGCCGTCCCGTTCTCGATTTCCCTGATCTCTTCACGGATCTGGATCATTGCATCACAAAAGCGGTCAAGTTCACTCAATGGCTCACTTTCCGTCGGTTCAACCATCAAAGTCCCGTGAACGGGAAAAGCTACTGTTGGCGCATGGAAACCGTAGTCCATCATCCTTTTCGCTATATCGACAGGGGTGATATCGGCGGTTTTATGGAATTCGTTGCAATCCAGGATCATTTCATGGCCAACCCAGCCTTTTTTACCGGTATAAAGAATTTTATAATGGTCTTTCAATCGTTTCTGAAGATAATTGGCATTGAGGATTGCATAGGCCGTTGCTTCTTTAAGTCCATCCCTTCCGAGCATCTTGATATATCCATAAGAAATAGGGAGGACCAGTGCACTTCCATATGGGGCTGCTGAAACAGCTGAAATAGCCTTATCACCGCCGGTTTTCACTATTTTGTGTGAAGGAAGGAAAGGAACAAGGTGAGGTGCCACACCGATCGGGCCGACACCGGGGCCCCCGCCGCCGTGGGGAATAGCAAATGTTTTATGGAGGTTGAGGTGGCAAACATCTGCCCCAATAATTCCCGGGTTTGTAAAACCTACCTGGGCATTCATATTGGCCCCATCCATATATACCTGTCCACCATGCTCGTGAATAATGCCGATGACTTCCCTGATATTCTCTTCAAATATCCCATGGGTCGACGGGTAGGTGATCATCATGGCTGCCAGGTCCTGGCTGTGCAATTCGGCTTTTTCTTTCAGATCATTGACATCGATATTGCCGTCAGGGTCGGTTTTGGTAACTACCACCTGCATCCCTGCCATCACTGCGCTGGCCGGGTTAGTGCCATGGGCTGAAGCGGGGATCAGGCAAACATTGCGGTGACTTTCCCCCCGGCTGATGTGGAACTGGCGGATCACAAGCAAACCGGTGTATTCTCCAGATGCGCCTGAATTAGGCTGAAGGGAGATCCCTGCAAAGCCTGTGAGCTTGCATAGATCGCTTTCCAGGTTATTGATCATTTCATAATATCCTTCAGCCTGGTTTGCAGGGACGAAAGGATGGACCGATCCGAACTCAGGCCAGCTGAGGGCAAACATTTCAGCGGCCGCATTCAGCTTCATCGTGCAGGATCCCAGCGGGATCATAGTGCGGTTTAATGCCAGGTCGCGGTTTTCCAGCCTTTTCATGTAGCGCATCATCTCTGTCTCCGAATGGTACTGGTTGAAGCAGGGTGCTGTCAGGTAAGTACTGGTGCGGATAAAGCTTTCCGGCCAGCCTGGTTTGCCATCTGATTTATAAGCAGGAACCCCTTCAGCATTGAAACTTTTTCCGGCTGCAGTGGCAAATATCTTCACAATATTAATGATATCCACCGCTGAAGTAGTCTCGTCAAGACTAATACCAATGCCGGATAGATCGTTGTACCTGAAATTAATGCCCGATTTAAGCGCCAGGTTCCTGATGGTTTCCTTCGTTATTTCTGCAGGCAGATTAATGTTCAGGGTGTCAAAGTATAACGCATTGGACTGAGTATATCCGAGCTTTTTAAGTTCGCCTTCCAGGATATTGGTAAGATGAAAGATGTTGCCGGCAATATCCCTGAGACCTTCAGGCCCATGATATGCACCGTACATACCTGCCATAATCGCCAGAAGCGCCTGTGCCGTACAGATATTGGAAGTGGCCCTTTCCCTTTTGATGTGCTGTTCGCGGGTTTGCAGCGCCATCCTGTATGCTGTATCACCATTGGCATCCTTTGATATGCCGATGATCCTTCCCGGAATATTCCTTTTAAAATCTTCTTTGGTAGAGAAGAAACCGGCATGAGGCCCGCCGAAGCCCAGCGGGATACCGAAGCGCTGGCTTGAGCCAACTACGGCATCGGCTCCCCATTCACCCGGAGGCGTCAGAAGAGCAAGGCTTAAAAGATCTGCGGCAACAATTGCCAATCCCTGCTTTTCATGTATCCTGGTGACAAAATCTGCATAATCGTGGATTTCCCCGAACTGGTCGGGGTATTGGACTAAACCCCCGAAAAATTCCTCCGTGGGGCTGAATGTTTTATGATCGCCTGTAACGATTTCGATACCCAGGGGAATGGCACGGGTGTGCATTACGTCGAGTGTCTGCGGGAAAACAAGATTAGAGATGAAAAATCTGTTCGCATTTCTTTTTACCAGGTCTCTCGGCCTTGAATTGAAAGCCATGATCATGGCTTCTGCGGCAGAAGTCGCTTCATCCAGCAGGGATGCATTGGCGATGGGAAGGCCGGTCAGGTCGGAGATCATGGTCTGGTAATTGAGGAGCGCCTCGAGACGGCCCTGTGATATCTCAGCCTGGTAAGGTGTGTAAGAGGTGTACCAACCCGGATTCTCAAGGATATTGCGCTGGATTACCGGAGGTGTGACAGTCCCGTAATAACCCAAGCCTATATATGTCTTATAAAGTTTGTTTTTCTTTCCCAGTTCACTGATGTGCTGCAGGTATTCATACTCGCTGATCCCTTCAGGCAGATCAGGATCTTTCTTTAACCTGATGGAAGAAGGAATGGTTTCGTTAATTAGTTGATCCAGTGATGTTACACCTATGACATCCAACATTTTCTTAAGGTCTTCTTGTCCGGGTCCCAGGTGTCTTTTCAGAAAGCTATCTGTGCTCATTTCAAATTATTTAAATCGTTTTTAAGGTTGGCAAAATTAATATCTTTCATATAACTGAGGGTAGTTCGTTTATTAATTGTTAAAAAAATAACATAAAAAAAAGACCCCATCTTTTTATAATGGGGTCCTTTAGTATTTATAATAAATTTCTTAATCCCTGATTCTCATTTTATAGAAGCTCCGGTAAACAAATACCAGGGATACCATCAGGAATGCCACGCCGAAATAGGGGGCAAGGTCCCTGAACTGGGCAGCCAGCGCTATTTCCATTGCTAATAAACCGAAAAGGGTGGTGAATTTGATGATCGGGTTTAAAGCAACAGAGCTTGTGTCCTTATATGGGTCACCGACGGTATCGCCAACAACAGTAGCATCATGAAGCGGGGTTCCTTTCATCTTCAGGTCAACCTCAACCACCTTTTTAGCATTATCCCATGCGCCACCGGCATTGGCCATGAAAATGGCCTGGAATAGTCCGAATACGGCAATGGAAATCAGGTAGCTGACAAATAATGAAACCGGCGCAGCCCATTTTATTTTTTCAGCCATGGTCCCGGATTCATCGAAATTCATTGGTGCAGCCATAAATGCGAAAGCCAGGGCAAAGAAGAAGATAGCAATGAAGATATTGAACATCCCTTTTTGTGCGTAGACTGTGCAGATTTTTACAACCTCTTTGGATTTTTCAACAGAAGCCTTCTTTTCAGCATTCGGATCAAGGTTGATATTCTCTTTGATATATGCCACCGCCCGGTTGGCCCCGGTTGAAACGGCCTGGATCGAAGCGCCTGAGAACCAGTAGATCACGGCCCCTCCGAGGATGAATCCCAGGATCGAATACGGATTTAGCAGGTTAAGGATTTGTTCCGGTTCAACGCCTAAGCTCTTCTTGATCACAAGGATAAGGGAGAAAATCATTGTCGTGGCACCGACCACAGCGGTACCGATCAACACAGGCTTGGCAGTAGCCTTGAAAGTGTTTCCAGCGCCGTCATTGGCTTCGAGGTAATGCTTCGATTTTTCGAAATCGGGTTTAAATCCGAAATCCCTTTCAATTTCCTTGTCTACATCTTTGATATCTTCTATCAGGGATAGCTCATAGATCGATTGGGCGTTATCCGTGACAGGTCCGTAACTGTCGACAGCGATGGTTACCGGTCCCATACCCAGCATACCAAAGGCTACAAGTCCGAAAGCGAAGATAGCCTGGTAATCCATGAAAGCATGCAGGTTGAAATTACTTGCAAAGTATGCCCCGAACATCAGAACAAAGAATACCATTCCCTGCCAGAAAGCGCTGAAATTACCGGCGACAAGACCGGATAAAATAGTCAGGGAAGCGCCGCCCTCTTTGGAGGCTTCAACGACTTCCTGGACATGGCGTGATTTCGGGCTGGTAAATATCTTGGTGAATTCAGGGATTAATGCAGCACCCAATGTTCCAAAGCTGATAATGATGGAAAGTGTGATCCATATCTGGTGATCGAGATTGCCAATCATAAAGTAGCTGGCAATAAAAGTTACGAAAATTGACAGAATGGAAGTGATCCATACGAGAGAGGTCAGCGGTTGCTCGAAATCAATATCATCTTTCTTTCCGAAGCGTGCCGTGCTGATAGCATTATTGATCCAGTAAGCAACAATTGAAGTAATGATCATAAGGATACGCATGACAAAAATCCAGGTGAGCAATTGCGTCTGGATGGCAATATCGTGAACTGCCAGCAGGATAAAGGATATTAACGCCACACCGGTTACGCCGTAAGTTTCAAAGCCGTCGGCAGTTGGTCCCACGGAATCCCCGGCATTGTCACCGGTACAGTCTGCAATGACGCCGGGATTTCTCGGGTCATCTTCACCAATCTTGAAAACTACTTTCATCAGGTCAGATCCGATATCGGCTATTTTGGTGAAAATACCCCCTGCGATCCTGAGTGCGGATGCCCCGAGTGATTCACCGATCGCGAAGCCGATGAAACTGGCCCCTGCATATTTACCTGGAACAAACATCAGGATGATCAGCATCATAATAAGTTCAACGCAGATAAGTACCACGCCGATGCTCATGCCTGCTGCCAGCGGGATGTTCAAAAGTTTTATAGGTTTCCTCTCTAGTGAAGCAAAAGCCATCCTTGAATTGGCCAGGGTGTTCATCCGTATCCCGAACCAGGCTACCGAATAGGATCCAAGGATACCAACGATCGTCCACCCCAGGATCATAAGTACACCACCAACCCCGAAGCCGCCTTCCGGGTCATTCGGGTCATGTGACAGGTACCCGAAATAGAAAGCTACCGTAGCCCCGATAAATACAAACAGGATCATCAGGAAACGACCCTGCTGAACTAAATAGGTTTTACAGGTTTCATAAATAACCTGCGCCACTTCAAGCATCGAATGGTGGGCTTTCAGCTTTTTAACCTGAACAAACTGGTAAAGACCAAACATGAACCCGAGGACTGTGATGAGAAAACCCCAGTAAAGTATGCTCTGGTTCTTAATATCTGCCGGGATCACCAGATCCGCTTCACTGGCAAAGGTCAGCGCCGGCAGGAGAAAAACAAAAAGTAATGTAAGTAGTTTTTTCATATTGGTTGTATTTTGGTTTTGAATTGATGAGGTAGGCAAAAGTAGCAAAGTATTTTAAAAATACAAGCCCAATTTTTCAACACCTGAGATGCAACTCTGAAAAAATATTCTACTTTTATCCGGCAAAAAATTCCCCCTTTAAACAAACATTTAATGGAGAAGATCAGGCTTGAAATTGTAGGCATGTCATACAGCCAGTCGCAAAGCGGCGCGTACGCCCTGATCCTTGGAGAAGTTAAAGGAAAAAGGAGGTTGCCAATTATTATCGGAGGTTTTGAAGCCCAGGCAATTGCGGTGGAACTTGAGAAGATGAAACCCACCAGGCCATTGACTCACGACCTTTTTAAGAGCTTTGCAGATACCTATCTTATACAACTTAAAGAAGTGATCATTGACCAGTTCAAGCAGGGGGTTTTCCATGCGAAGCTGATTTGTGTCCAGAATAAAGTTGAAAGCAATATCGATTCCAGGACTTCCGACGCGGTGGCCCTGGCGATCCGCTTTAAATGCCCGATATTTACCTATGAGAGCATAATGGTTGAAGCCGGGATGCTGATAGATGAGAATGCGGCCCCGGCTGATGAAACGGCTAAAACAGCTGACATAAGCCCTGAGCAACATTTCGAGCAATACACTCTGAGCGAATTGGAAGAGATGCTTCAGAAGGCCGTCGATCAGGAAGAATATGAAAAGGCATCCAAGATCAGGGATGAGATAGTGAAGAGACAAGAAGAATAAAAACTGTGAGATGAAGCCCAAATTCGCCCTATTTACCCTGCTGTTATTATTTTTAAGCTTTATTCCCTCTTTGGTGTCTGCCCAGGCCGGCGCTGAAGTTGCCAATGCGTTGGGAAGTGCAGGGAATGGATTTTCACTGGCATCATTATTCAGGGGCCTGCTCGGTATGGTAGTATTGCTGGGTTTGTGCTATCTCTTCAGCACGAACCGAAAAGCCATCAGCTGGCGGATCGTGATCTTCGGGTTGCTGTTCCAGTTACTGCTGGCACTGGCAGTTTTGAAAGTTCCGACCATCCAGTATATCATCGAGTTTATAGCCAGGGTCTTTATCAAAATACTCGACTCGTCAAATGCCGGAAGTGAATTCCTTTTCAAATCTTTTGTAACCAATAAAGTGGAAGTAGGATTGATCAATTTTGCTTTCCAGATCCTGCCTACGATCGTATTTTTCTCTGCTCTTACCAGTGTCCTGTTTTATTATGGTATCATCCAGAAAGTTGTATACGGGATGGCCTGGCTGCTCACCAAAGTGCTCAGGATATCAGGGGCTGAAGGTTTAGTAGCCTCAAGCAATGTATTCCTGGGACAGACGGAGGCGCCCTTCCTGATCAAGGAATACTTGCCTAAAATGAACAGATCGGAGATCATGCTGGTGATGGTAGCCGGCATGGCAACGATGGCCGGTGGGGTGCTGGCCGTATATATCGGCTTGCTCGGTGGGGATGATCCTGTCGGTAAAATGTTATTTGCGAAGCACCTGATCACAGCTTCGGTCATGGCGGCACCTGCTGCCGTGGTAACATCCAAGATGCTGGTTCCCCAGACAGAACCTATTGAAAGCGATATAAAGATCACGAAAGAAAGGATTGGCAGTAATATCCTGGATGCTATCGCCAACGGAACCGCTTCGGGGCTGAAACTGGCAGTGAACGTCGCTGCCATGCTGGTTGCATTTATTGCATTAATTTATTTTGTGAATTTTATTTTTTATAAGATTGGTGACTGGACCTCTCTTAATGATGGCATTGCTGCAATTACCGGCGGAGTATATACCAAACTGAGCCTGCAGTTCATGCTCGGTTATGCCTTATCCCCACTGACCTGGGCAATGGGTGTAAACCCTCATGATATGACACTTGTAGGCCAGTTGCTTGGAGAGAAGATTATCCTGAATGAAATGATTGGCTACGCCAGCCTGAAGAATTTGATCACTGCCGGTGTTTTCTATGACCAAAAATCTATCATCATTGCGGTTTATGTTCTCTGCGGGTTTGCTAATTTCTCATCCGTGGGTATACAGATCGGGGGGATCAGCGCAATTGCACCAACTCAGAGGAAAAACCTGGTGGACCTGGGATTCCGTGCTTTGCTCGGCGGCGCCCTGACTGCCCTGATCTCAGCTACGCTGGTTGCTATGATCCTGGGATAGAGGCAGTCCTCAGTCTTCAGTCTTTAGTCAAATGTCAGCGTATAGAAAATCATTAAAAATTCAACATTCAAAATTCAAAATTCAACATTAAATGAAACAATATCTAGACCTGCTAAACCATGTGTTGGAAAACGGTGTGAAAAAGCAGGACCGGACAGGAACAGGCACGATCAGCGTTTTTGGTTACCAGATGCGCTTTGACCTGCAAAAGGGATTCCCGGTAATGACCACGAAAAAGCTGCACCTTCGTTCAATTATACATGAATTATTATGGTTCCTAAAAGGGGAAACCAACCTGGATTATCTGCATGCCAATAACGTGACCATCTGGGATGAATGGGCAGATGCAAACGGGGAACTAGGCCATATTTACGGGTACCAGTGGCGCTCCTGGCCGGCAGCCAATGGCCAGTCGATTGACCAGATAAGCAAAGTGGTCAAATCGATAAAAGAAAACCCGGATTCGCGTCGTCATATTGTGAGTGCATGGAATGTGGGAGAGTTGGAAAGTATGGCTTTACCACCCTGTCACGTACTGTTCCAGTTTTATGTCGCAGGGGGCAAATTATCCTGCCAGCTATACCAGCGCAGTTGCGATATTTTTCTCGGCGTACCTTTTAATATAGCTTCCTATGCCTTATTGACTCAAATGATGGCCCGGGTGACCGGTTTACAACCGGGTGAATTTGTACACACCCTCGGGGATGCACACATCTACCTGAATCATCTCGATCAGGCCAGGCTGCAACTCACACGGGAACCTTACCCTCTTCCGCAAATGATTATTAACCCTGAGAAAAATGATATTTTCCAGTTCGCTTTTGAAGATTTTTCATTGGTGAACTACCAGTCGCATCCACATATCAAAGGAGAAATTTCCATATGAAAAAAATATCCATTATCGTTGCTGTTGCAAAAAACTTTGGCATTGGGCTGAACAATGATTTGTTATGGCATATCCCCGAGGATTTGAAAAGATTTAAGAAAATCACCAGCGGGCACCAGGTGATCATGGGCAGAATGACTTACCTGAGCCTACCGTTCCGTCCGCTTAAAAACCGTACAAACATTGTTATTACCGATGATCCTGAAGAAACTTTTGAAGGGTGCATAACGGTTCATTCCATCGACGAAGCCTTGAATTTGTGCAATGAAAGTGAAGAAAGTTTTATCATTGGCGGCGGATCTGTTTACAGGCAATTTTTACCCATGTGTAATAAGCTATACCTGACGATGGTGCATAAGGATTTTGAAGCGGATATCTTTTTTCCTGAAATTGACTTTTCTGAATGGAAACTGGTTGAAAAGGAAGACTTTGAAGTGAACAATGATCTTGGATTTTCATACTCATTTCTTACCTTTGAGAAATAAACGGATTCATTATCGTTATATTGAAATGATATTTCTCTTTGAACAATGAAAAAGTTTTCGTTAGTTGTCCTGACCTGCCTGCTCCTTACCGGAATATATTCCTGTAAAGAGGATGAATCGGATACCGATTTTAATCCCAATGTATTATCTGCCAAGGATTATATTACTGCTGAGGATGCCCTGTTTGAAATTGTGAATACCTTTTACAAAGGGATTAATGACACCCTTGTAATTGAGGACCATTACGGATATATCGACAATTGCGGTATTTCCTGGTACCCTGAAGACAGCCTTATGATGTACAGTTATGGTGAAGCTAACAGGATGTGCCAGGATGGTAAATTC
>CAYJNJ010000034.1:0-37825 GCA_964371595.1 uncultured Bacteroidales bacterium
AGTGGTGAAGTGGTGGGGTGGTGAAGTGGTGGGGTGGTGAAGTGGTGGGGTGGTGAAGTGATGGAAAACATGGAAAAGATTAAAAGCTATAAAGACTTGCAAGTTTGGAAGGATTCGATGGACTTAGTAATTGATATTTATAAACTAACTGAAAAATTTCCGAATTCTGAATTATATGGTTTAACAAGCCAGGTAAGAAGAAGTTCTGTCTCTGTTCCCTCAAACATTGCTGAAGGATCTGGCAGGAAATATTCAAAAGAATATGTACACTTTTTATATGTATCTAAAGGATCTTTACTTGAATTAGAGACTCAGCTAGAAATCAGTAACAGGCTAGGCTATACAAAAAGTGTTGACTATTTTAATGAAAGAATTAAGCATATTAGAATAATGCTAATTAGTCTGATCCATTCACTTGAAAAAAAATAAATGACCCCACCACTCCACCACTTCACCACTTCACCACTCCAGCACTAAAACAAATCCGCGTTAAT
Organism: uncultured Bacteroidales bacterium; assembly: GCA_964371595.1. GTDB lineage: Bacteria > Bacteroidota > Bacteroidia > Bacteroidales > JAGOPY01 > JAGOPY01. Next base: position 495 of record CAYJNJ010000034.1, read on the forward strand.
CCGTCGCATCCGTGTCATCCGTGTTCTATTTCAGTATCAGCTTCACAACCTCCGTCCTGCTATTTGCAGACATCTTTAAAAAGTAAATTCCCTGATGTAAACCCGGATCGTTCCCAGGCCAATTGAACTGATGAACTCCATTCTTCAGCTCTCCGTTGAAAACTGCCCCAACTTTTCTGCCGGCTATGTCGTAAACGTCCAGGTTCAGATTAGAAGCATTTAACATAGTGATTTCAATTGAAAAACTATCTGCCGGATTCGGGAAAACCCTCATTAAATTTCCTTCTCCGGGGCTATCTTCCATACCTGTATGAATCTGAGGAGTTTCAAGCTGGACATCGGTATATAGCCTGTATTCCCCGGCTTCCAATGAAATAGCTTCTCCCAGGTCGGTCACTTCAAACGGCTGGCCGGTAAAGTATTCATACCAGGTCCCGGTATGGGTGAAGCCGGGCACGACTGTCCCTGGCTTTATATCGTAATTGCCTAAAATCACCACATCCATGCTGCTGTGTGTCAGGACTATCCTTTTTATTAAACCAGACACATACAGGCTGAATGTCGTGGTTTCAAATGCGGGATGCTCAGTTCTCAACCTGATAAGTGCCCCGTAAAAATCATGAAGGTACTTGCGGCGGTAATCGCTCAGGTAATCCCACCTGACCGGTTTTTCACCTAATCGTCCATTGTATTCGATAGAATAGTCATATCCCATCTCCCCGAATTGCCATATCATTTTCGGGCCGGGCACAGTGAAAAAGAAAAGGGCATTCATAGCAAGACGCCTGAAGGCTGTTGTTGTATCTTTAATATTATAGCCTTCATAAGAATTCCCGTAGGTAACACATTTATATGCCAGCCGTTCCTCATCGTGGCTTTCCATGTAACCTACCACATGAGGGTCATTCCATGTCCTTTTCTGATAATTGATCCATGAGAAATCAGACTTACTCTGATCAAAATATGCCATAGCCGCTTCACCATAATTATAATTCAAATTTCCCCAGAGCAGGATACCGTAATCTGAAAGGACTTTCTCTTCATCATTATCCGAAAGATGCTCAAAGATCACCACTCCATCAGGGTTCCTCTCCCAGATCTCATCAGCCATACGTTTAAGAATACTTATCCTCGCAGCATCATATTTACTTCCCCAGGAATCATCAGTTCCATGTGGCGTATTGCTGAATCCTTTGGTGAAATCGAACCGGAAGCCGTCTATTTTATATTCTGACATCCAGTAACTGTTGACTGAGTCGACGAATGCCCTGGTATATGCGCTTTCATGGTTGAAATCGTTGCCCCACTGGGCATCCGGGTTGGTAAAATTTGAATTTACGTTGTACCAGGGATTTTCTGCTGTAGGCTTGCTACCGTCGAAGTACATCTGAACCAGCGGGCTTTGATCATAAGAATGGTTCAGCACCAGGTCAATAAAGACCGCAAGTCCCCTTTTATGGCATTCGTCAACCAGCCTTTTCAATTCATTTTTAGGACCATAATATTTATCGGGGGCAAAATAAAATGATGGATTATATCCCCAGCTCAGGTTTCCTTCAAATTCATTGACCGGCATCAGCTCGATTGCGTTCACGCCAAGCTTTTCCAGGTAAGCAAGGGTGTCGATCAGTGCAGAATACGAATGCTGAACCGTAAAATCCCGCAAAAGGACTTCATAGATCACAAGATCGGTGACTGAAGCGGGTGTAAATTCTTCAACTTCCCAGTCATAAGCCTGCTGGTTTGTCTGAAGGACCGTTGCGATACCGTTTGTTTTTCCTGACGGGTAATCGATCAGATCAGGGTAGGTGTCATCTGAAATATAGGAATCATTCCAGGGATCGCTGGTTTTATCGGCATACGGATCGCCAATCTTAATCTGACCATCGATGTAATACTGGAAGACGTATTCCTTACCGGGAATAAGGCCTTCGATATCAAGCCAGAAGCGAAGGCTGTCGGGGGTCAGTTTCATATAATAATCCTGGCTGATATCCCAGTCATTAAAATCGCCGGTCACATAGACAAAATCCTTGTGAGGGGCAAATAAGCTCAGAACCGCTGTCTGGCTGCCGGTATAATTAATCCCGTCCCTAATCCCGGAAGGGATCTCCTGGATTGTCACCGGGGGCCTGACATGGAAATAAAATGAATCCGCAACTGTACCTGTCTCATTCTCAGCAACAGCCTTAACCTTGAATTTTCCATATTCATCAGAATACAGTGTATCTGCTAAATTTCCTCCCGCCAGCTTTTTCACAAGGCTCCCGTCGACAAACAAGGAAACCGAATCAGCTTCGTTCGCATTTATTTCGGTAATAAATGTTTCGCCCGGAAGGACAATCACCGGGAACTGCTGCGGCTGGCTGAATGTGACGGATAAGCCGGCAGCATATATATCAACAAAAATATCGCCGCCTATATCAGTTTTACCTTCAAGCCAGGTGCCCCCAACCTGGACGCCACTGCGGAATACAAATGCCATCTGGTATATTTCTTCATTAACAGGGACCCCGTAATAATCCCTGACCGTAGGTATGATCTGCAGTGTATACAGGTCCTGCCCGATCCTGGTCATTTTTGTATCCGGCGTATTCTGGCCCCAGTTGGTTTTCACATATTTCCAATCAGAACCGCTTGAGCTATACTGCGTGATCACGCCGGTATGTGCATAGACATCACCGGTATATCCAGCCAATCCGCCGGAACCAAGGGCAGCATTGAATGTGATAGTTACAGGTCCTGTTACCAGCGGAAGGGGAGGTTCTGTCTGGATCAGCTGCGCTGAAACACGAAGTGCAATTAACAGGATGGACAAAGTAAGGGCCAGGATTTTCATTATAAAGGACATTTGGAACTGTAAAATTAGGCAATATTAAGGCAGAACCGACGGGTAAATCCGTTGAACTGCTGAGATTCCAGCTCCGACGACTTAAGCCCGACCCCACCCCCTTTACCTCCCGACCCCCTATTCCCCCTCTCCGGTTGGAGAGGGGGCCAGGGGGTGAGGTGTGGCAAAAAAAAACTGCCCCGATTGATTCAGGGCAGCTTATTATTATTACGGAAATTGAATTATTGGATAATCAGCTTCTTCGAGGCTTTTTCACCGTTTTCACCGAGAATGGTAACGAAATACATTCCGGAGGTCAGATTGCTGGCATCAAGCTGGATCATGTTGTTTGATCCGATGGTATACTGATCATTAACGATGGTGCGACCGGCGATATCAACGATATGCAGGTTCACTTTTCCCTTGAATGTGTCAGTGATCATTCTAAGATAGACATTGCTGTTTGACGGGTTCGGGAACAGGATGATTTCATTGCTGTAATCAACCACATCACCGATGCCAAAGGTATAAGGTCCGCCTGCAAGCTGGAGGTCACCAAGGTCCCCGGTATTGCTCCAGTTGCTACCTGTTCCGTACCAAACACTTTGACCTGTACGGCCGGCACCCGCATCGTTGTCATCATTTCCAAGGCTGAAACCAAAGGCCCTGCCTTTTCCGGGAATGAATCCCCATGCATCCCAACCGATTCTCAATTCAACATTATAACCTTCGGCTGTCATGACAATTTTGGATTCCCAGTTCGTAAACTGAACACCATCGGCTTTAAGCCAGAGAACCGTATCCACAAACGGGTCGGTGATCATCTGGATCAGCTGGGTGTCGAAAGCACCGTCATAGGTACCATCCCTGTCATGATTTCCATCGATATAATATTCAATAGCATCGCTGTTCCACGGGTCGGCATGTGCAAAAATATTTCCGTCAACAACTTTAACACCCAGGTACCAATTGTCTTTATCCCAGAGTGACCCCCAGGTGATGGTATTATCAGTGGTACCTTCGACAACTACATCAGATCCGTATGCAAGGTTAAACTCAGCAAGGTCACCGTTGATAGTTACAGGTGAATCAGTATACTGGGAATAAGCTACGCCTTCGTCAGCAGCCTCCGTAGTAAAAGTATATGCTCCTGAGAGACAGTCGAATCCGATCCTGTAGCGGCCAGTAGTTGCAGGGATAGCTGGGCCGAGAAGTGTTGCGGTTCCGCTCGGGAAATCCGGACCGCCCCAGGTCACGGCATTGCCCATGTCTTTTCTGAATAACAGGTTCTGGTTTTCAGCCATTTCAAAATTCCCGACATAATAGGTTGGCTGATCCGATGGATTTTGGAGGAGGACATCGCCAACGCTTTCGTTGTACAATGTGATACATCCGCATGAAAGAGTACCGAACAGCAGGTCGCCAAATGACGAGGTACCCACGTAGTTCTGCAGGCCACCGTTCCAGGCAAGCTGGTATTTATGGGAAGTGCCGTTATCACTGTCGCTGAGGATAAGATCAAATCCGATCTGATCACCTTCTGCAGCGGTTACGCCAAGGGCTACCCAAGGAATAGCAAGTTCAGCAGTAAATCCCTCACCTAAGGATTTCACGGCAAATCCAAGCTCATACCCTTCAATGGTATCCGGATAAACAACCTGGACATAGGTTCCGATGAAACGGAGGTGCAGGTCATTTGCGTCATAAGCGCCGCCATTTTTGTTCCCATCGATGAACACTTCGCCCATTTCCATGATCGTAAGTGTATCGTCAAGCGCATCAATGCCAACATATAAGAATTCATCGTTATAGGTAACCCCAAAATGAACCTCACTCATATTACCTGCAGGGTCACCGCTGATAACCTGGCTAACGATCTGATCGATACTCCAGTCGGCTTCATCAAGTAGCCCGTCAACGCTGATAGCAAATACTTTAGGTGCAATAACGGCATTGCCCAGGCGGACAAATTTGAAGTCGCCTGATTTGCAGTTGAAATAGATCTCATATTTTCCGCCTGGCACATCGATCAGCTTGCTCGGATCCTGCACACCGGTACCTTCCGGGAAGGTGCCTCCCCAGACTTCAGTAAAGGTGGCATCGGCATCAAGACGGAACAGGAGCTGGGTGCTGCTGGTGAAATTATAGGAAGCTTTGAACTGGCTTGGGTAGACCGGGTCGCGCACCATCCAGATATCTGTCGGCGCTGTTGGATCACCACCCCATTCGTTGAAATCGCCAATCATGCCGATTTCACCACAGAAGCTCGGGTTGGAAGCAAAGTTATATTCGAAAGTCGTGCTGTTAAAGGTCACATCATATTTCCCGGTAGTAAGAGGGATATTGCCGCCATTTGGCAATCCGGTTCCGCTCGGGAAAGTAACATCGCCCCAGTTGGCAGACCAGTCGCTATTCTCACGGAACTTTACGTCAGAATTTGCATACCATGAGCGTGAAAGTTTCCAGAGGTTGGGGTTCACGGCATCACGGTTCATCGGGATGTCGCCGTTCCAGCCGTTGAAAGCGCCGATCATACTGATGGCGCCACTGGCAGCCGTGAAATTATAGGCTCCTGTCGAACAGTTGAAGGTTACAAGATAGTCGGTAGTCAGGCCGGTAGCATCGAGGGGCACAGGAATATTCGGGCCACCGTTGGTTCCGGTCCCGGACGGGAAATCGACAGCACCCCAGTTCACGCCCCAGTCGGAATTGGCACGGAATTTCAGTTCCACGATGCCATTAGCATCAGGATCGCTTGCAGCATTTAAGGTAAGGACGACAGTCCAATCATTCGGGCTGGCCATGTTGCGGGTCATCCAGTAGTCAGCGGCCCAGCCGTTGAATTCACCGATAAGCCCGATCTCTCCACAGGTAGCCGTGAAATTGTAAGCACCGGTGGCACAATTAAATGTGACTAAATAGGAACCTACCGGTACAGGGATGTTTGCTCCGTCCTGGACACCTACTCCGGAAGGAAAATCAGCTCCGCCCCAATTGGTTCCCCAATCGGAGTTGGCACGGAATTTCATTTCAACTATACCATCGCTGTTGGCATCGCTGGCAGCGGTGAGGATAAGTATGCTGGTCCAGTTATCAGGACTGGCCATATCGCGCGTCATCCATTCATCGGCTGCCCATCCGTTCATTTCACCTATCAGCCCTATAGGGCCGCAGGTAGCCTGGAAGTTATAGGCGCCTGTCAAGCAATTAAACGTAACGAGATAGCTGCCGTAGACGACAGGAATATTAGGCCCGTCGGCAACAGCGGTTCCTGAAGGGAAATCTGCGGCGCCCCAATTGGTAGCCCAATCGGAGTTGGCACGGAATTTCATTTCAACAGTACCGTTGGCATCTGTATCATCATTTACATCCACGGTCAGGATAACTGAGAATAATTCCGGGGATTCCGGGTTGCGGGTCATCCAGTAATCTGCTGCCCAGCCGTTGAATTCGCCAATCAGACCTACACGTCCGCATTGGCCCATTACCTCGATCGATATGAACGAAGTCAAAATCATTAAAAAAAGTAAAGTTTTTTTCATAGAGCGGTTTATTTGTGATTAATTGTTTAGTGATCAGCTTAATTCCTTGATGCTAAAATAATACATAATTTTTAAACAACTTTATTTATTTTCATAAAAATTCAAAATAACAATCTCAAAAGATTCAATTAAAAAATTGTTAATTTAGACACCAATTTACGAAATTCTGAAAAGAGTAACCAATTAAACTTAACCTTTTATGAATAGACATTTACGCAAATTGTTCATGATGGCTTTGACCCTGGCATTTATTGCCCTTGGAACCATAACCCTGTTTGCGCAGGAAAAAAAGGTCACCGGGGTGGTAACAGATGCGGAAACAGGTGAAACGCTGATCGGGGTAAATGTTACGGCAGCGACCAACAAGGCGGTCGGGACCGTAACGGATATGGACGGTAAATATACTTTTTCCGTCCCTGACACTGTAAAAGCACTGAGCTTTTCATTCGTAGGGTATACCACGATGGTTGTTGAAATAACAGGCGCTGTGATCAACATCCGGTTAGCCCCGGGACAGCAACTTACCGAGGTCGTGGTTGTAGGTTACGGAACACAGAAAACACGTGAAGTGACCAGCGCGGTTTCAAGCGTCAAGTCTGAAGATTTTAACCGGGGGAATATCAGTGACCCTATCCAGTTGATCCAGGGTAAGGTAGCTGGTCTCTCTATCGCTAAGCCGGGAAATGACCCGAATCAAGATTTCAATATCAGGCTCAGGGGCTTATCCACCTTCGGGTCAAATACTGAACCGCTGATCGTGATCGATGGGATCCCCGGAGCAAATATGAAATCAATCGACCCGCAGGACATTGTATCGATTGATGTATTGAAAGATGCTTCCGCTGCTGCCATCTATGGTACACGAGGCGCTTCAGGGGTTATCCTTATTACCACAAAAAAGGGGGAATACTCACCTGACGGAAAAGGATTTAATGTTGAATTCGGTACTTCCCTTACCTACGAATCATTAGCCAGGAAGGTAAGTGTACTTTCAGCTGACCAATACCTTGATCTGAACGATTATGACTCCAATTATAATTTTGGCAACAAAACCGACTGGTTTGATGAAATTACAGACCCTTCCCTTTCGCAGGCATATAACCTTGCCATCAGTGGGGCTGACAAAAATTCGAATTACCGCGTGGCAGTTAATTACCGCGATGTCGATGGAGTTGTGATGGGTACCGGTTTCAACCAGTTGAACGGCAGGTTGAATTTCACGCAAAAAGCCTTGAACGACAAGCTTGTATTTGATATTAACCTCTCCAGCACGATCAGGAATGAGCAATATGCCCCATCGGAAGCCCTTCAATATGCTGTCAGGTTTAATCCTACCGCCCCTGTTCATGACACAAGTGATTTTTCACAGGAATGGGGAGGCTACTTTCAAAGGACGGCTTTTTATTTCTATAACCCCAAAGCAATTATAGAACAGAGTACCCTTGACGGCAAAAAATACAATATACAAGGAGGTATGAAGGCCACCTATGAGATTATTAAGGGATTGAAAGTATCTGCATTCTATACACTTATCATGAATAATGACCTATATGGAACATACTGGAGCAAATATGCATGGTGGAACCCTTATGATCCGGGAAGCCATAACGGATTTGCCAAAATGGAAACCAAAGATTATTTCAATGATATGCTCGAGTTAACAGGTTCATATGAAAAAACAATTAATAAATTCTCATTCACTTTGCTTGGCGGTTATTCATACCAGGAGGCTGTAAGCGAGAGTTTCTGGGCATATGGCGAGGGTTTTATTACTGACGATTTTTCGTATAACAACCTCGGATCAGCATCAGGAAATATAAGTAACAGCCAGGCCATGGACAGTTATAAGGAAAAGTTGATCCTGATCGGTTTCTACGGGCGTGCTACAGGGAATTATGATAATAAATTATTCCTTACCATGAATTTCAGGCGGGATGGGTCCAACATGTTCGGGGAAAACAAAAAATGGGGGAATTTCCCAGGCTTCAGCGCAGGGGTTGATATTGCAAAATTTGTCTCCATACCATATGTTGACAGATTGAAGATCAGGGGAGGATATGGCGTCACGGGTAACCTGCCTTCAGGCCCATACCGTTCCCAGCTTTTATATAATGCATCTTCCGATAATTTCTTCTATGAAGGAGGTTACATTCAGTCATATACCCCTGTAAGGAACGATAATCCCGACCTTCAATGGGAGACCAAACAGGATATAGGTGTTGGATTGGATTTTGCATTGATGGATTACAGGATCAGCGGTTCTATCGATTACTACAAAAGTATCAGCTCCGACCTGATGCTGGAATATGATGTCCCGGTCCCTCCAAATACTGCCCCAAGAATGTGGATGAACGTCGGAGAGCTTGAAAATTCAGGGTTCGAGTTTGCCATCAGCTATCAGACACTGCCTTCAAGGGAAATGCTATGGACCACGGACCTTAATTTTGCTAAATTCTTCGAAACAAAACTTGTTAAGATATCTAACCCGATTACCGGATCAGGAGCTACACTGTATTTTGGTGAACTTGGAGACCCTTACCTTACCGGAAGGACCAGTATCCTGGCGGAGGAAGGTAGCCCGATCGGACAGATCATCGCTCCGATCTATATGTATACAGATACAAACGGTACCATGTATTTCAAAGATATCGACGGCGACAGCACCTTTAATGCACAGAAAGATTTTCAAGTGGTCGGCAATGGCCTGCCCGACTTCCAGCTCGGATGGGGCAATACCTTTTCTTATAAGGGATTCTCTCTGAACTTTTTCCTGAGAGCAGTTGTTGGACATTCCCTGGTAAATGTCAATAATGCTAAATTCGGCGTCCCTGTGGTTTTAGGTATCCAAAGTGGCATGGAACAAATCCTCGATTTCCAGGATGCTAATAATGGGCCGGAATACTCCAATGTCCATGTTGAAAAAGCTAATTTCCTCCGGCTCGATAACTGGTCTTTCGGGTATAATTTCAAAATCAAGGAAAATGATTACCTGCAGAGCCTGAAATTATATTTATCCGGTCAAAACCTGTTTACAATCACCAATTATTCAGGTGTTGATCCGGAAGTACGATATGTCGATTCAAAGGATAATGATAATCCAATGGCACCGGGAATCGACAGGCAAAACACCTATTTCAGCACTCGCACCTTCACACTTGGAGTGACAGTCGTTTTTTAATTGAAAATGCTAATTCAAGATATTATGAAAAAGATCCTAACCACATTAAAAATATTCCTGGCTGTATTATTGCTGGTGGTTTCACAACCATCCTGCACCAATCTTGATGAGAAGGTGTATTCTGATCTTACAGCCGATAAATTGTTCTCCGACCCTGACAACCTGGTCTACGCCTTTGGGGTAGGCTATACTTCGCTGTATGCCCTCGTTGGGCATAAATATGGATTGGTCGGCATGGAATGCGGAACCGACGAGCTCATGGTCCCACAAAGGGGAGGCGACTGGCTCGATGGTGGCGAATGGCACCGCTTCCATCGTCATACCTGGACCCCCGATGATAACTATATAAACCATTGGTGGCAAAATATTTTCGGGAACGGAATAACCAATTGCAATAAGCTGATATACCAGTTTGAAAGCCAGGAAGGCGTCGATTTCACTCCAGCGATTTCCGAGTTGCGTGCCTTACGTGCATTGTACTATTACTGGCTGATTGATCTTTATGGAAATGTCCCGGTTGTTGACAGAATTGATGGCCCGGCTAAACCAGCGACAAATTCGCGCCAGGAAGTCTATGACTTTATTGAAAAGGAACTGATCGAATCAATGCCTTATCTGTCAACAGAGACAGGACTTCAGGTATACGGCCGTATCAATTATTATACTGCCCAGATGATCCTGGCAAAACTCTACCTTAATGCCGAGGTTTATACCGGCACAGCTCAATGGGAAAAGGCCCTGAATGTGTGCGATACGATCATTGGATCCGGCAAATATTCACTCGATGCCGACTTCTTTTCCAGTTTTATCGCAGATGGATCAGGATCACAGGAAGTTATTATGGGGGTCCCTTTTGATCAGATCTATTCCCCTCAATTCGAGATCCACCTTTTCACGCTGCATTACAGCCTGCCGGAAAAATTCGGAATCGTAAGCGCATCCTGGAATGGCATTTGCTTCCAGGAAAGTTTTTTCAATTTGTTTGGCGAAACCGATGTTCGAAGGAATGGCCTCTTGTTTGGGCCGCAGTTCTTTGCTAACGGAGATCCTGTTGTTGATCCCAGTTGGGAAAGGTTCAACCCGCAAAACCCGACTTACAAAGATCCGGATGGTGAAAATCTGAATCTGACCCCATTTGTCAATATGCTGGAACCTTATTGTCTTAGACAGTCTGGGGCCCGTGTTGCCAAATTCCCTTTTATTGAGGGCAGCGACAGATATATAAGCAATGATTTCCCTATCTTCAGGTATGCCGATGTCCTATTAATGAAAGCTGAGTGCTTATTGAGACTTGGCAGGGCGGGTGAAGCATTGCCTTTTGTAAATGAAGTGAGGGATCGTGCAGAGGTAGCAGCTTTTACTGAAGTTACTATGGAAAACCTCCTTGATGAACGGGGCAGGGAACTTTACTGCGAAGGACACCGCCGTTCCGACATGATCCGGTTCGGTGTTTATCTCAACGCCCGCTGGGAAAAACCGGAAGTTTCCCCCGATTACGTTACATTATGGCCGGTTCCTCAACGGCAGATCGATGTAAACGAAAACCTGGTGCAGAACCCGGGGTATTGATATATAGAATTTGATAATATTAGAGGCTGCTTTTATTTAAGGCAGCCTCTTTTTTACCACTAAGGCACTTAGTACACTTAGACACACTTAGTGGATAATAGCATTACAATATTCTCAATAATCTTAGTGTTTCTTAGTGCCCTAAGTGCCTCAGTGGTAAAAAACGCAAAAGAAAATAATTTTTATTTCCTGATATAGACGCGATATTCCCAGGGTTTCAGCCTGATAACCGCCCCTTTTTGAAAGGAGGCCTTTTCTTCGCTAAACCATTCTTTATAATTGCCTGCAAAAGAATCGCCCTTAAGACTGACTTCATTCACTTGGCCCTGCAGGTTAGTAACGACAAACAGCTTATCGCCCTCCTTTTCACGAATAAATGCAAATACGACCGAATCTAAAGAGGTATTTACCCTCACCATCTTTCCTCCCCAGGTCCCGTTCCAGAGCGGCTGATATGCATGCTTCAGGGCAAAAAGCTTCTGGTAGAAGGGTTCCAGGCGGTAATCCTTCCAGTCGATTGTATCTTTCTCGAAAAACTTCAGCCTTCTGTTAAAAGCCGATTCCTGGCCACTGTAAACCAATGGCATCCCCGGGAGTGTCGCAGTCAGCACAGCCATGCATATTGAGGCCTCTCCCATTCTTTCGAATTCGGTGCCCTGCCATGAGTTTTCATCATGATTGGAGGTGAAAAGCATACGGTATGCGTCTGCCGGATAAAGGGTGTCCAGCTTTTGATACAACGTATCAATGGACTTGGCATTTTTCTTGCCTTTGGCGATGGAATTCATGATATGATGCAGTTCCCAGTTATACGTCATGTCAAAAGCCCTGGTATGAAATTGCGGGCCTTCGGCTTCTGCAAGCATGAAAACGGGCTTGATCTTATCCAGTCCGGCACGGGCAGAATCCCAGAAATCATCGGGCACCATGCCGGCTACATCGCAGCGGTAACCATCAATGTCTGTTTCCTCCATCCAATATTTCAAGGCATCCAGCATCGCCGCCCTGAGCCCGGCATTACTGTAATCCAGGTCGGCTACATCGCTCCAGTCGTATGGTGAGACCATCCTGCCAAGCGAATCTTTCGTGTACCATTCGGGGTGTTCGGTGATCCAGGGATTATCCCACGAAGAATGATTGGCCACCCAGTCGATGATCACTTTCATCCCGTGCTGATGGGCCGTTTCTACCACTTTCCTGAAATCTTCCAGCGTCCCGAATGCGGGATTGACCGCTTTGTAGTCCTTAACAGAATAATAACTGCCAAGGCTCCCTTTCCGGTTTTTAATACCGACAGGATTGATGGGCATCAGCCAGAGGATATCCACCCCCATCTTCTTTAAACGCGGGATATGTTCCTGGAAAGCCGTAAATGTACCCTCCGGCGTAAATTGCCTGATATTCACCTCGTAAATGGTCGCATTGCGGCTCCATTCGGGGTGGACAACAAAGCCGGGAGGCAATTCTTTTGTGACCGGTGCCTCCTTTTTCGGACCGGTGCAGGCAAAAAGAACAATTAATGCAAGAACCGGGAGGATTAGGATCCGCTTTGCAAAAAGCATTTTATTAACGTTGTATTCCATCGCAAAAAAAATTAAAACCCTGTTCATCATTCATTTCTGACAAAAACACATTTCCCGTCATCTGCCATAGTTATCTTATCAAAAAACTCAATAAGCCCCGGATAAGAATCAGCAGAATGGATACCTTTTGTGATTTGAAGCGTACGAATATAGATCAAATTTTTTTCCGTCATGGATATCGCTGATTTATAAGTACCGAAAGGTGAGGTAATTTCCACATTCTCCGGATAGCTTTCCACCTTAAGATAAGGCGGGATTTCAAAAACAAGGGAATCAATTTCCAGGAATTCATGCCGGATGACAACATCCGCCACCCTGTTCCTGGAATTTGGCGGAGAATTTTTAATCCGGTTGGTGCAATTCAACGGCATCAGGAACCTGGAATTAATTGCAGTGAGATAATTTTCGAAATTGATGCTGATGGATTCTTCAATAGCCGGATGCAAGTCGCGGATTTCGTTATATCTGTATTCAATGACTTCAAAAAATGGAAAAGTCATCCTCTCAGATATCATCTTCTTTTTATCAATGTCATCGGCCATGAATGTCGGTAATATTTCCTCATAACTTAACCCGCTGTACTTTGTGGTCATTTTGATATTTCCTCTTCCTGTTTCATCAAACGTGACCCTGGCGGTACATTTTTCAAGGTTACCGTCAGGCAGGCCCATGTTCGTATGGACCAGCCTGCTGTTTGATTTGTCGACCAGCAGGGCATGCCTGTTTTCCGTGTAAGCCCCCAGGTAACCGCAAGGTTTTTGCTGGTTGGTGCATTCAAGCCATAATGTATCCGCGCTAAGCGGGACACAGAGAATAACATGATTGAACTGGTTTGAAGGAAATGAAGTGACCATGTCGGGCACCGATTCCCCCGCTATAACAGGACAGTAATAAGACTTGATCCCGACGGCTTTCAGCATGGCTTTCATATAATTTGTCAGGGCTTTGCAATCGCCATAAGCAAGCCTGTGCACAGTAGCAGCATCGATAGGCTGCCAGCCACCCATCCCGATACTAAGATTGACATATCTAACCCGCCCCTGCATATACTGGTAAATCCTGCAAATTTTCTCATGATCATCCCTGCTGGTTTTTACCATTCCATTCAATTCGGTTATGGTCTCTTCACTTAAGATGTCCTTTCCTTCAATCAATGAGAAAATCCAGTCACCGAAACTTGTCCAGCTGATAGCACTTCCTTTATATCCACCGATTTCAAAATCAGCAGGTTCCATGATAACCATGGGGAAATAATCTCTCCAGGCTGGTCCTAAAGGCTCTTTTTTCAGGGCTTTCAGATTACTGAGCTCCCACTGGTAGATGTTGTTTTTTTCATCTGAAGTGATTATTGCTTTAGTGGAGATATTACTTTCCCGGAATCTTAATTCAAGGTTCTTTACAATGGTAACTTTGTATAGGCTCTTTTCCACCGCCATATTATAATTCACTACAGGGTACCAGGAAGGATAATTCAAAAGCCCGTTAAACCCGATTTCATATGAATATTCCACAGTGAACGGATATTGCCTGATACCGGGATCTATATATTTGATCCTGTTATCTTCATAAACCGAAAAACCTGCTATAGCACTGAAATCTTTTATATCTTCAGATGCTATCCTTTTTATCAGATCACCATTTTCGTTAAAAACACGCCCTCTGATTGATGAAACCGACCTGTATTTATCATAATACTCTTCAAAATTTGCATCTTCCAGCCCGTTCTTGTTAAGCACGGTAATCGCCCTGATTATTTTATGGGTAGCCTTATTTATATCAGTAATATAAACTTCGCTTGAGGCATACCTGATGACGGACTGCGCATTCTCTTTCAGGCCAGCTGGAATATCAGAAACTTTGTACAATATTTCACCCGATCTGCCCGGGCTGCTTATAATTACCAGAAGTATGAAAATTAAACTGACCTTCTTCATGCTATAAAGATTCAAATATTACCGGCTCCGAATGCTTTTTAATCAGTTCAGAGAAGAATGCCCGCATATCTGCATATTCTTCAATCGAGAAAATAGGTTTTGTACGGTTGAATTTATAAGTCAGAAAAACTGAATTCCCTACGTTACTTATCTGGTATTGCATGCTAAGGCTGTTATCAGCTAATTTCAAAATTTTGGATTCCGGTATTTCTATTATTTTATAATTTTCCGGAATGTTGTATTTGCAAACAAAAGTCAGTTCAGATGGATAAATAAAATCAACAGGGAATGACCTCTCCTCCGATTTAAACGGATTTTCTGTGATTTGCTCAAACATCATAGGGTACAGGAATAATTGGTTGCCCACTTTCGAAATCCGGTTTTTAATCTTTATATCATACTTTTCACCGACCGGTTTGTAAATACTATCCAGGCAGGATAGCTGTGAATTGATAATGCTCAGTCCCTGGTTATCAGTTTCTTTATTTTTCAGAAAATCTTCCTCAGAGTTAAATTCCTCATATGATTTGCGGAAATTAAGTGCTGCATAATCAAAATTCTTTTGCTGTAGATTTCCTGTTAAAACCAGGTCGTCGTTTAATGTCAGGTCGGCCTGAATAATCCTTTTATTCTTTTTTGATGGAATCAGGTCGACCCAGTCAGATCCTGAATTATCTGATACGGTCCTTCCCTGGAGGTTCAGACACCGTACCGGAAGCAGTCCGACCGGCAGAAATTCCTCCGTTGCATCGATGAAATACGGCTTGTCATCAATCCATACATAGGCTACAACATAATTTAACTGGCCGAGCGAAGGATACATAGGCGATAAAAAGCCATTGTCCCTGGTGCTTAAAACCACAGGCTGCACTTTAAAATCAAGCTTCTTCAGCAGTTGTATCAACATTAGGTTCAGATCGGCTGAATTTCCTAATTTTTCATTGAAGGGGTCAGATAAATTATCTTCTGAAATATATAGTGCCTCATTCTCATTCCATTTCACAGACTGCTTAATGAATTCATGGGCGGCTATCGCCTTTTCCATAGGTGTAGAATATTTCTGCTCTATTTCTTTCACAACGTTGTTTAAAAACATGCACCCCTGCATGGCTAAGCCAAAATGGCCATGCTGCAGCAACTGGTTGTTGACGGCTTCCCAGGTTGTGCTGTATTCTCTGTAAAATCCTGTGGATGTGCTGCTTGGAGGAATAGAAATTGCTAGTAATTCAATTGTAAACCTGGCAAGGTAATTTGAAAAGTTAGCCGTATAAGGCTCTTCTTTAAATGCTGGAACGTCCCTTGCT
This sequence comes from uncultured Bacteroidales bacterium, assembly GCA_964371595.1. Taxonomy (GTDB): domain Bacteria; phylum Bacteroidota; class Bacteroidia; order Bacteroidales; family JAGOPY01; genus JAGOPY01. Next base: position 16,435 of record CAYJNJ010000034.1, read on the forward strand.
ACCCAGCGTGTCCTTGAATTTTCACTTAAGGGCACAAAACCGAAGTAATTCTTTCTGAATTTTACGTAAGTAGATTCTTCTATATTCAATTCGCTGAGCCTGACAGGGATTACCTGCTGAAACCTCCATTCATCCGGAAGCCATGGCATGGTAAATTGTATATCAATCACCGAACCAACCGAAACATTCGGCATTGCTACCCGTGTCCGGTACTTATCTTCCGAAAGCCGCTCCACAAATACAGATTCAGATTTGAGTTTCGTTTCAACCACTTTTCCATCAACCAGGTTGTAGGTTAATCCTTTAATCATAGTTTTATCGGAAGTCGGGAACCTTCTGTCACCCCAGCTTGTGCCTTCCTTTTTTAAAATTTTGACCCGCAGGACCCTGGTAAAGTTGTAAGTTGTGGAATTAAAATACCCGTAGTCACAGAGGACGACTGCAGCAGCACCTGTATCAAGCTCATAAACCTTCATTTCCATATCGGATATATCGACAGTTCCGAATTTAATGGGGGCTTTCTGTGAAAAGGCAGGAAAACAGCAAATTACAAGTAATACAAGAAGTGAGAATGTCTTCTCAAAAGGTTTGGTTTTCATAATCGTTATAAGTTATAATCGGGAAGCAAGGTATATATAATTCTGAATCACTTTTCAGTTTTCCCGCTTAAAATTTCAAATGACCACGGAGGAAGCTCAACCGCGATCCTGTTTCCCTCAACTGAAAAGTTATTCCCGAATCCGGCTTCCCACCCGGCCTTCCCCATCCAAGCCGGTAAATCAACGATAATCTTTTCAGACTTATCGCTTTTATTGAACACGACAACAGCCAGCCGGTCAAAATATTTCCTTGCATAAACATAGGTTTTATCGTCAGCAAGTAGGGTAGTGAAAGTGCCGTAGATCAATGCCAGGTTTTCTTTCCTGAGGCCCGACAACTTCTTTGCAGTAATTTTTGTCGCCATTTCAAGGGAATTCAGGCCTTCGAATTTCATCATCCTCCTTGAATCGGGGTCATTTCCACCCGGGATGCCTATCTCATCACCGTAATAAATAACCGGCAGTCCTGGAATGGTCATGTTAAATGCCGTGAGCATCGATAATTTCCGGTATCCTGATGAATCCCCCACCCCGATATTCCTTGTCCAGCCGGCGGCCTTGGCATTTTCAGCGAACTTCAGGTCGCCACCTGCGTAGGAAATAAAACGCGCCCTGTCCTGGTTGCCGGTGATGTATCCCATCAGGTTCAGGTTGCCGTAAAAATCAAGGCTGGTCTGCAATGTATTGTCAAGATTGGTAAAAGGATCTGCTTCACGGGCAAACACCCCGAGGGAGGCATCATAAACGTTGAAATCGAACTGGCCGTCGAGCATCCCCGCTCCTACATAACTGCTGATTAGTTCCGGGCCCCCGTAAGTCTCGCCGATCTGGTAGATCCCTCTTCCCTCCTGCTGTACTACCTGCTGCTTAAGCTTTTTGGTAAGGGTCCGCCAGAATATCTCCGGGACATGTTTGGTGGCATCATGACGGAAGCCATCCAGCCCGTATTCCCTGATCCACCAGGTGGCCGAGTCTGAAAGCATCTCAGTCACCTCGGGTTGCTGCAGGTCAAGCGTCGGGAGAAAAACATCAAACCAGGTCGTTAGCCTGTGCTCGTCCCATTTTTCAGTATTCATGGTCCCGTCGGGCAGGTAAAGGCTGGTGGTCCAGTTCGGGTGCTCAATATAATAAGGATGCAGTTCGTGGACATGGTGTGCAATAAAATCCAGTAAAACGTTTAGGCCTGCCGCATGGGCCTCGGCTACCAGCTCCTTCAGCTCCTCCGGGGTCCCAAGCCGGGGATCGGTCTTTGTGAAAGAAATCGGCCAGTAACCATGGTAAGCGGAAAATTTTGTCGGCGGATCAATCCACTGGCCGTACGCCCCTTTGGGGTTCAGCACCACAGGCGAAATCCAGAGGGTATTAACCCCCAGGTCATTAAAATATCCTTCTTTTACCTTCTCAGTCACTCCTTTAATATCCCCACCGAAATAATCTGCTTTCGGAAGGACCAGCTCCGGGTCATTGACCGGTTCGTCGTTTGTGGTATCGCCATTGAAAAACCTGTCGATGAACACATTATATATGATCATCGCTTCCCTGTCCGATCTATCCAGTTTGCCCGGATCAAGCAGCAGTTTTCCATGTTCCAGCGGGATAAGCAATTCATCCGAGGTACCGGAAGCATTGAAAGAATAAATCCGGATATATGATCTTGCAAATGATACGGCCGCAGCAGGAACAGCAATCCCGAGCTCTTCATCTTCAATTTCCAGGTAAGTAGGATCAAGGCGGATATTCTGCCAGAAAACGAAAAATTCATCCGGCTTGACAGTCCACCGGATTTCCAGCTCATTTTCCCGGCTTTCAAATCCGGAAGTATAAAGAAATGGTAATGAATTTCTATCGGTCATGCCCACATTCAAGACTGAATTAAATCCCCCGAGGTTATTGTCAACGGAATCCGGGTTAGCAGGGTCAAGAAATTCTTTACCATCCACAACGACCAGGTATTGATATCTTCCCGGGTTCAGGGGAAGGCTTGTCTCCCAGTTTCCATTTTCCAATTTCAAAGGTGTCCTCCCCGGCGTCCAGCCGTTGAATTCTCCTTTAAGCTGGACACTGTTGTATTCTTTATTTCCCGGGTTGAATGTGAAAAGATAGTCCACTTTCCGGCTCTTCATGAGCAGTACCGACTGGTAACCGCCCTTGCTCCATATCCTGAGCTCCGAAAGAGGATTTTCCACTGATGAAGGCAATAGCGCGATGTTACTTTTATCTGCAGAAAGTTGAACAGTCTTTCCGTCGATCCGGACGGAATCAATGATGGACACATCAGGGACAAAATCGGACAGCAGGATATGTGACTGCTCCTTATCAAGACGCAGCGGCATAGCCAGGCCGGGAATAAAATGATTTGAAGGCAGCGGTTTTCTTTCCGTGCTGCAGGCAAATGCAAGGGAAAGAAGAGCGAGGAAAAGCAGTTTTTTCATCAGGATTTGGTTTACGAATTGCAAATATCGGAAAGAAACTTACCAATATAAGATTTTGTATCTTTATACGTTGAAGTTAGTAAGTCAAACCAATTAATCCGATTTTTATAATGAAAGGGGAAAAGCTGAAAATTATAGCAAAGCATGAAAATCCTGTAATTTATGAAATAAATGCCAGGGTTTGGGTAAGGGAGCTAAGCCTTAAATATCGCAAGAAGGTCACCCTGTCCAATGTTCCGGCAAAGGAATGGGACGAACTCACCGGGAAAGGCTTTAACGCCATCTGGCTGATGGGGACCTGGGAAAGGAGCCAGGCGGGGCTGAAAATTGCCACGGATCATGCCGGGATCATGCAGGAGCTGAGGGATGCACTACCTGATCTGGAAGATGATGACATTGCCGGTTCGCCTTATTGCATCAAAGATTATCATGCGGATCCCTGCTTCGGGGGCGACAAAGGACTCGCAAATGCCAGGAAAGAACTTGCCGGAAGGGGATTACAGCTAATCCTGGATTTTGTGCCGAACCATGTTGCACCTGATCACCCGTGGACAATTAAACAGCCGGCCTATTTCATCCAGGGAACCGACAAAGACCTTCAGGAACATCCCGATGACTGGTACCAGGCCGGCAAATCCATTTATGCCAAAGCCCGTGATCCGTTCTACCCGCCCTGGCCCGACGTACTTCAATTGAATGTTTTCAACGAAGGCCTGCGTGACGCCATGCTTAAAACCCTGCTAACCATTGCATCGATGTGTGATGGGATAAGGTGCGATATGGCCATGCTGGTGATGAATGATATTTTTGCCAAAACCTGGAAAGGAAAAACGGGTAAAAAGCCAGAAAAGGATTTCTGGCCCCTGCTCATCCCGGCAGTTAAAAAGGTATACCCCGATTTTATTTTTATCGCCGAATCATACTGGGAAACTGAGCACCGGCTGATCGAACAGGGCTTCGATTATTGTTACGATAAGAAATATTACGATGTCCTGAAAGAAGGTTCAGAAGCATCGCTGAAGCATCTTGAAGGAATAAAGGAAATACAGAATCATACGCTCCGTTTCCTTGAAAATCACGATGAGCCAAGGGCTGCAAGCCTTTTCCACTCTGAAAGGCATAAGGCCCTTGCTGTGGCTTCACTTACCCTGCCCGGGGCCAGGCTTATCCATGATGGCCAGATGGAAGGACGCAAAATTAAGGTGCCGGTATTTCTTTCAAGACGCCGGATTGAGACGGGAAATTCCGAACTGAGCTTCTTCTATCGCCAACTGCTGAAATTACTGCAATACGAAGTGATCTGCTGCGGCAAATGGTCGGCCTGCGGGCTTTCGGGATGGACCGATAACCAGACCTGCCGCAATCTCATGGCATGGGAATGGCAGGGCGAGCACGATAACCTGGTAATTGTAATAAACCTGAGTGAGCACCCTGCTCAGGCACTTGTAAAACCAGGCTATTCCTACCTTCCCGGCAGAACTTATCAACTTTTTGATGTTATTCATGGTGTGCTTTACGAACGCGACGGCGACGAACTGAGCGCCAACGGGCTGTTTGTAGGTTTGCAGCCCTGGGGGACGCATACATTTCTCATTGAGCATTGAGCATTGAGCAGCCTCACCCCCTGGCCCCCTCTCCAACAGGTCCCCGCGAAAGCGGGGAACCGGGGGAACAGGGGGCTGGGGGGTAAAGGGGGTGAGGTTACTCCAGCTCCAGCACCAGCGCCGTTTCCGCCGGAATATCCATATTTTCTCCCAGTATAAAAACCTCCCCGGAAACCACATCCTTCCCTTTGGCGTAATCTTTTAAAATCTCATTAAACCTGGCCAGCCCGAGCTTTTTTAATTCCTTGTTTTTATTCACGACTACCATCACAGCATCTTTATCCGTATACCTGAAGTACACATAAATCCCGTCCTGCGGGACAAACTGCATCAATCGGCCCTCATGGATCACAGCGCTATTCTTCCTCCAGTTCAGCAGCGTTGTCATGTACTCCAAAGATAATTCCTGAAGACTATCTACTGAAGACTGACGACTGACGACTGACGACTGACGACTGTCGACCGCCGATCCTTCAGGCTCCGCCTTCAGGACAGGCCGCTGACCGCTGACCGCCGACTGCCAGCTCCCCAGCGGAAAATTCTCCCTGATAAACCCATGTCCCTTATGCTCCTCCCCTGTCATTAGCAGCTCCGTACCGTAATAAATCATCGGGATGCCCCGGGTGGTCAGCAGGACCGCCATTGCCATCCTGAATTTGCTATAGTCCCTTCCAATGCTGGTGTAAAACCTTGTCAGGTCATGGTTATCTGCAAAAATGACGTTACGGAACGGATCCGCATAAGTAAAATCCTGGGCCAGGACATAGTAAATCTTGGCCAGGCCTGAAGTCCAGCCTTCGTTTTCGTTGAATGCATCACGCAAAGCATAGTCCATTGGGAAATCCGTAACTGACGGCGGCCAGGAGCCGGGGGAATTATCACCCACCGGTGAGCCATTCTGCCAGTAAGCCGTATGTGATTCTTTCTGAAGCCATGTCTCGCCAACCACGGTGAAATTCGGGTATTCCAGCATCAGCCGCCGCATCCATTCCGCCATAAAATCCTTGTAGGAGTAAGGATAGGTATCCATCCTGATTCCGTCAAGGCCGGCGAACTCTACCCACCAGATGCTGTTCTGGATAAGGTAATTGGCCAGGAATTCATTGTGCTGGTTCAGATCGGGCATGGGTGTGTCGAACCAGCCGGTTTGCATGCGGTTAAGATCATACATGGAAGCATAAGGATCCATGGCTGTTTCAGCCCGGAAATTGGACCTCGTGAATTCGGGGAATTGATGGACCCAGTCGGTCATGGGCAAATCCTTGATCCAGAAATGGTTCCCGCCACAATGGTTGAATACCATGTCCATGATGACTTTCAATCCTTTGCCATGACAGTCTTCTGCCAGTGCCCTGTACTCATCATTATCACCAAGCCTTGGATCGACGCGGTAAAAATCAGTGATGGCATATCCGTGGTAAGATTTTACCGGCATGTTATTTTCCTGGACAGGCGTGAGCCAGACAGACGTTGTCCCAAGACCGGCAATGTAATCCAGCATATCCCTTATGCCTTTCAGGTCGCCACCATGCCTTCCGTCGGGATCCACTGGGCGGGAAGCTTCGAACATGTCCGAGACCGAATCATTGGTCCGGTCCCCGTTTGAAAACCTGTCGGGCATGATGAGATAGATCACATCATCTTTGCCAAACCCTTTTCTTTCTTTGGATCCATCCATCCTCTCCTTTAATTGGTAATCGATGGTAAACAGGATCTCACGCTGGTATTCGAACACCAGGGTCATCACCCCGGGTTTTGCTTTTGCGGTAATATCGAGATCAAGTACAAGATAATCAGGATTCTCAAGCCTGGTCGTCTTTTTGAGGGTTACGCCCGGATAGTCAATGATTACATTTGCCTCAGAGAGCTGGCTGCCGTAAACCATGAGTTGCAGCGAAGGGTCCGTCATACCTGTCCACCAGAAAGGCGGATCGATCCTTTGAAATGTAACCTGGGAGATACCCTGGATGGATAAAGTCGCAACGAAAAATACGAAAATGGCTTTAAGATGAAATTTCATAAAATCCGGTTTATTTGAAGGCTGCCAAAGTTAATGAAAACAAGGCGATTAATTTTTCAACAATCACCATTTAATAAGTATTGGATTTTTCCTTTACTAATCTGCTTTTTTATACATAAACTTACACTCGGAATTAGAGATGGCCATTTTCTTTCCAAGTCCGGGTTGCTGTTAGAGTCAGATCATAATAGCCGAGAAACTTCCCGTTCTGAAAAAAAGCCCAGTGCATTGCGCGGGGCTTTTTTTGTTGCCGGCGACCTGACTACAACCCAATGTCGCAACAGATAAATTTGTAATTTCGTGGCTTGAAAACTGCATGCAGTTGATCAATTAATCTAATTGAAAATCATTTATTTAAGTGGCGTTTCCTTATGAAAGATAAGTTTTCGGTCCTGTTCCGGGTCTGGCAAGAACTCTACCCCGGTCAGCCACTTGACCTGGTGAACGAATTCACTGCCGAACTGGAACATTTCATCGCCAGCTCCGGTCTTCCCCCGCTCGGGGAAGAATGGTACAAGGATGCCGTGGTTTATTCATTATATGTTGACCTTTTCAACAAAGATTTCAAAGGCCTTACAGAACGCCTGGATTACCTCCGCGACCTGGGCGTCAACTGCCTCTGGCTCCTCCCGGTCCTCGAATCTCCCATGCGCGATGCCGGGTTCGATATCAGCGATTACCGAAAGATCAGGAAAGACCTGGCTGGATTAGGCAAAGGCGCTACTGACGAGCAGGTTGACGGGCTGTTCCGGAACTTCCTGGTTGAGGCGCATAAGCGCGGCCTGCATGTAATTTTCGATATCGCCACCAACCATATTTCCGACCAGCATCACTGGTTCCGGGAAGCACGGAAATCTAAGGACAATCCTTACCGCAATTTTTTCATCTGGAGCAAAGACGGGAAAGAATATGCGGATGCAAGGATCATTTTCTATGGTATTGAGGAAAGTAACTGGAAAAAAGATGGCGATGAGTATTATTTTCACCGTTTTTTCGATTTTCAGCCCGACCTGAATTATAAAAATCCCCGCGTGATCATCGAAATGGCAAGGAACCTCCTGTTCTGGATGCAGCGCGGCGTCGATGGCTTCCGTGCCGACGCTATCCCTTACATCTGGAAAGAAGAAGGTACCCCCTGTGAAAACCACCCGAAAACCCACCTGGTGGTGAAGTTTTTCAGGGCCGTAACCGAGCTGGTCAGGCCAAACACCCTCTTACTCGCAGAAGCCTGCCAGAAACCTCATGAAGTGGTAAAATATTTTGGTAATGGTGACGAATGCAATGCCGGCTACCATTTCCCCCTGATGCCCCAGATATTCAAAGCAGTAGCGTCAGGCAGCCATGAGCCTGTGGTCAGCACCCTCAGCCTGGACGTAACGCCTGAAATACCGGAAGGAACGCAATGGTTCACTTTCCTCCGCTGCCATGACGAGCTCAGCCTCGAACTGGTCTACGTCACTGAAGAGGACAGGAAATACATCCATGAAAAATATTGCCTCATGCCCGAATGGGATTTCCGCCTCGGGCAGGGGATCTCAGCGCGCCTTGCGGAACTGATGCAACGCAACCCGGCAAAGATCGGGCTGATCTTCTCCATCATGCTTACCCTTCCCGGCACTCCCGTGATTTATTATGGCGATGAATTCGGCAAGCTCAATGATGAGGATTATTACAAAAAAATGAAAATTGCCGTTGGTAAAGACGATTCACGCTTCCTGGTCAGGGGCCGGATCGACTGGGCCGGAGTAGAATCAGCGCTAAAATCAGGTGATTCACTCGAATCACAGGTGTTTCACCGTGTGAAAGCAATGCTGCATGCCCGTAATGAATACCCGGTATTCGGAAGAGGTGGGATCAATTGGCTGGAACTGAAAAACGAGGATGAACTCATCGACGATTCCATCATGGCTTATTACAGGTCATACGGAAACAGGAAAATACTTGTCGTCCAGAATTTATCACCCGGGAAAAAGACCCTGGAATGGTCAATTCCCTTCCGGGTCAGCCTTCTGGGCAATGACCCTGTTATAAAAGACGGCCTGCTTGAACTCCAGGGATACGAGTACTTATGGTTATTGATTTAAACAACAGGAAATGGAATCGCGTGCTTTTGATGCTGTAATATTCGACCTCGACGGGGTGATAACCAAAACCGCCCTGGTCCACAGCACTGCCTGGAAAAAGATGTTCGACGGGTACCTTCGGGAACGGGAAGCCAGGTACGGGGAAGCTTTCAGGGAATTTACACTGAAGGATGATTATCTGCCATATGTCGATGGCAGACCCAGGTATAAAGGGGTGGAATCCTTCCTGGCATCGCGTGGCATTAATATCCCCTACGGAGAACCTGAAGACGGGCCGGAAACTGAAACTGTCTGCGGGATAGGCAACAGGAAGAATATTGCATTCAATGAAGCCTTGAAAAGTGATGGCGTCCAGGTCTATGAATCTACTGTAGCGCTTATCCACCGGCTCAAGGAAGAAGGAATCCGCGTTGGGGTGGCTTCCTCCAGCAAGAACTGCCGCCAGGTGCTGGAAACCGCCGGCCTGCTCGACCTGATGGAAACACGCGTCGATGGGGAAGTCAGTGCAGAATTAGGATTGCATGGAAAGCCTGAGCCGGATATCTTCACCGTGGCTGCCGATAATCTCGGGGTCAGCTACGACCGCGCTGTTGTTGTTGAAGATGCAGCTTCCGGTGTGGAAGCAGGAAAGAAAGGGAATTTCGGCCTGGTGCTCGGACTGGCAAGGGAAGAAAACGAAAAGGAACTTTATGCCCACGGAGCCGATATCGTGGTGAAAGATATTTCCGAGATCGGTTATGAAGGCATCGTAAACTGGTTCAGCCAGGGCATTTTCCAGGATAACTGGACTGTAACCTATCATGATTATGTGCCGGAAAAGGAAAAAACCAGGGAAGCCCTCCTCACTGTCGGCAACGGATTTTTCGGTACCCGCGGGGCTATGCCCGAAGTGGAAGCAGGGGAATCCAATTACCCGGGAACTTATATGGCCGGTGTCTACAACCGCCTGGTATCAAAAGTAGGAGATAAAGATGTCGAAAATGAAGATCTTGTCAATGTCATCAACTGGTTGCCGGTTACTTTCAGGATCAATGATGAGGATTGGTTTGATGTGAACAATGCTGAAATTCTGGAAGTCAGAAGAGTGCTGAAGTTCAGCAACGGGGTGCTTTACCGGAGGCTGATCGTCAGGGATGAAAAGGGGCGTGACACACTGATCGGGACCCGCAGGATGGCCAGCATGGCCAGTCCAAACCTGGCAGCCCAGGAATATACCGTCACACCGCTGAATTACTCTGCGAAGATCACGGTCAGGTCAGGATTACACGGCGACCACATCAATGCCGGCGTTGAAAGATACGGACAGCTTAACCAGAGACATATCGAGCCCGTATTGCTGGGCTCCGAAGAAAATATCCAGTATATCGTCGTAAAAGCAACCGGCTTGCACACCGTGATCGCGGCAGCAGCCCAGGTGACTGTATTCGAGAACAGCAACCGGGTTTATGTCCACTTCCATAAAAACCATACAGCCGGCCGGTCACGCATCGAATTCAGCCAGAACGTCCGCCAGGGGGAATTCCTGAGGGTGCAGAAGATCGTTGCACTTTGTCATAACCTTGCTGAAACCGAGATCGACCCGCTGGAAACAGCCCTGCTGAAGTGTAAAAAGTACAAATCCTTCGACGAGGTCCTTGAAAAATCTTCATCAAAGTGGGAAGAAATATGGGACCGGATCGATGTACGTATTATCGGCGACCGGCTTGCACAGAAGCTCCTCCGCCTTCACCTTTATCACCTGATGGTTACCACCTCGCCGCTCAATGCAGCGATCGATGCGGGAATCCCGGCCAGGGGCCTGCATGGGGAAGCTTACAGGGGGCATATTTTCTGGGATGAATTATTTATCCTCCCTTTGTATAACCTTCATTTTAAAGATGTCGTCCGCTCTGTACTTCTTTACCGCTATAACAGGCTTGATGAAGCCCGGAAATATGCGCAGGAATATGGTTACCAGGGCGCTATGTTCCCATGGCAAAGCGGCAGCAGCGGCAGGGAAGAAACCCAGGTCATCCACCTTAACCCTGTTTCGGGCGAGTGGGGCGCCGACCACAGTTCGCTTCAGCGCCATGTTTCCCTCGCCATAGCTTATAATATCTGGCAATATTTTCATATCACCGGGGATATCGCGTTCATGGAAGAATACGGCACTGAACTCTATTTCGAGATCTGCCGTTTCTGGGCCGGGAAAAGCAAGCTGAACCGGGTTACGGGCAGGTATGAGATCATTAAGGTAATGGGCCCCGATGAATTTCATGAGAAATACCAGGATGCCGAAGAAGGCGGCCTGAAAGATAATGCCTATACGAATATCATGGTGGCCTGGATGCTTGGGAAAGCGGATCTTTTACTTTCCAGGCTTCATAATGATAAGAAAGAGGAACTTCTGGAAAAGATCAGGCTGACCAGCGGTGAAACCGATCGCTGGAACGACATTGTCTCCCGCATGAACCTGGTCATCTCCCCCGACGGTATCATTTCGCAGTACGACGGCTATTTTGATCTTAAGGAACTTGATTTTGACGAATACCGGAGGAAATACCAGAATATTTACCGGATGGACCGTATCCTTAAGGCTGAAGGCAAATCCCCGGATGAGTATAAGGTAGCCAAACAGGCGGATACCCTGATGGCTTTTTATAACCTGAATTTTAATGAGGTCAGCACAATCCTGGATAAACTTGGATACGATCTGCCCGGTGACTACGTCATGAATAACCTGGAATATTACCTGGCAAGGACCTCGCACGGGTCCACACTGAGCCGGGTGGTACATGCGCATCTCGCCAACCTGACCGGAAACCGGGAACTTAGCTGGCAGCTTTTTCTGGATGCGCTCACCAGTGATTACAGCGATATCCAGGGCGGTACCACTGCCGAAGGGATCCATGCCGGCGTAATGGCAGGTACTGTGTGGGTAGCACTGGCTTCCTATGCAGGGATGGATGTTCATGGCGAATACCCGTGTTTCAGGCCAAACCTGCCCGCGCACTGGCGTAGGATCAGCTTCTCCTTAACTTTCAGGGATTCCGATTATGAATGCGAGATAGCCCATCATCTTATCCGCATCAGGGTAGACTGTAAAGAGCCCTGTTCCCTGAAAATCGGGATCCTTGATAAAGTTTTTGATATAGAATCCGGCGGATGGACGGAGTTTGAAATTTAATACCCCCTCCCCTTGAGTCCCCTCCCCCAATTGGGGGAGGGGATTTAGGGGTAGGGGCTGGAATTTGGAACCTGGAATTTGGAATTTGGAATTAAATCTTTGAGTTATGCTAGGCGACGTACTATTAATAGAAGAAAAGCACCGCAATGCCGGTGAGGCAATCATCCAGAAGATACTGGAAAGAAAGAAGGATAAATTCATAATCGGTATTTCCGGTGAATCAGGATCGGGAAAATCGGAACTGGCCCACGTAATTGCCAAAGGGCTCAGGAAGCACGGCATTATGGCCAAGCCGATCCATATCGACAATTATTATAAGGTCCTCCCCCTGGAAAGGACCGAATGGCGCAAGAAGAACGGCATTGAGAAAGTCGTGGGCTACGGGGAATATGATTGGGATGCGATCTACCGTAATATCGAAGATTTCAAAAACAACCGGAAATCGGATATGCCCTGCGTCGACCTGGTCACCGAGCAGGTTGACCAGCTCACAACCGATTTCAACGGGATCGATATGCTGGTAATCGATGGGCTTTATGCCATCAAAACAGACGGCGTCGATCTCAGGATTTTCCTCGAGCTAACCTATCACGAAACCAAAAAAGCCCAGGTCGTAAGGGGAAAAGAACCGCAAAATGAATACCGGATGGCAGTCCTTGAACAGGAACACCGGATGGTTCAGGCATTGAAGCCAAAGGCCGACATACTCATTTCAAAAGAGTATGAAGTCCTTTCATAGTTAACGAAAAACAAGTCATTTGTATTCATTCGGTAAAAAAGAAAGATGGGCGCTTGCCGGGATGCTGTTATTGCTGCTCCCGGCCCTGTTGCTTAATCTCGGGATCGTCCCGCTGTATGCCGAAGAACCCCGCAGGGCAACCGTAGCCCTCGAAATGCTGCTTCGGGAAAACTGGCTCGTCCCAACGATAAACGGTGATTTTTACCAGCTCAAACCCCCTGTTTTTAACTGGATGCTTGCTTCTGTCTATACCGTTGCCGGCGGCCCATCCGAATTCGTGACCAGGATCCCGACAGTAGTTTCATTATTGTTGCTGGGACTTGTCATATTTCTTGCCGGGAAAAAATATGTCAGTCCTTCCTTTGGGGCCCTTTCGGCACTGCTTTTTGTGACCGCTTCCGGCAATCTCTTCTTCAACGCCCTTCTTGCCGAAATAGATATCTTTTATAGCCTTATCACTTACACAGCCCTAATCAGCCTTTTTCATTTTTATCGGCAAAATAACATTCCGCTACTCTTCCTGGCAGTTTATTTCCTTGGTGCTGTGGGTACCCTGACCAAGGGACTGCCTTCATTGTTGTTTACCGGGCTTTCGTTGCTCGTCTTTTTCATCGTAAATAAAGATTTCAAAAAACTTTTCAGCCTTGCTCACTTTGCAGGCATACTGCTGTACCTGGTAATTGTCGGCGGCTATTTCCTTGCCTACAGCCGGCAGGGTGATGCGGTCAGTTACCTGATGAACCTGTCGGTTGAATCCGGCAAGCGCTTTTCTGGCGACACATTTATTGATTATATCGGGCACATGTTCCTGTACCCCCTGGATACCCTCATGAACCTGCTTCCTGCGTCCATACTCATCATTTTCATCTTCCGCAAATCCTTTCTCAAAGATATCCGGGCAAATTCCTTCCTTTCTTTCGCCCTGCTGATGCTCATCGTCCATTTCCCGGTCTACTGGCTGCCACCGGGCGGAAGGCAGCGGTATATCATCATGCTTTACCCGTTCATCATCCAGGTCTTCGTGTATTTCTTCCTTATTTATTTTGAAAAAGAAAAGAAAATATTCAGGGTTTTATCCATTATAATAACTGCCGCCATTGGTATCGCTGCCCTCGCAAGCCTGGTCCCGGTTTTCACGGTTAAAGCTACTGCCATGCAACTGCTGGTTCCGGTTTGTGTTGCAACATTCATCGTATTGGCTGCCATCTTTGCCTTTCAGCTTAAAAATCCCCGTTATTCGGTTTTTTCCCTCTTACTCTCGCTGATTGTGCTAAGGTTCATATTCGGCTTTGCCGTCTTGCCTGTGCGTGCCACGGAAGGCCGTGCCCCTGCCAATAAAGAAATTGCACTGAAAATTGCAGAAATCACGCGTGGACAACAGGTTCGGATACTTAAGCCTACCTATTTTCCAATGCAATCGGTGTTTTATTTTGAAAAAGAAAGAATGGAAATCCTGCCAAACAGCACTGAGATTATCCAGGGAACTTATTACATCGTCTCAAAATTTGTTCTGGAAGACTACAGGATTTACAGGGAACCCAAAATAATGAAGGGGCCGGATGGTCAAAAATATTCTGATCCGTTCACAGGGGATGATAAAATATTGTTTCCTGGAAATAACTTTAAAACAGCCCTCGAATTTGTCCTGCAAAAAAATGATTACCTGCTGATCCAGCCAGGTAAATAGAATGGTGAATGGCTGAGTTCCCCGAAATCAGGACTTTCCCTTGATGAAAAGTGCGGCAATTGCCCCAAGTAACATGCTGACGCCTGCCATCACAATGCACAGGATCGGGTTGTCATGAAAGAAATACTTCAGGATCAGGCCGCTGAAAACCCCGCTCACGATCTGCGGTATCGTAATCGACATATTGAATAGACCCATGTAAACGCCCATCTGCTTTGGGGGTATCGAATTTGCCAGCATGGCATAAGGCATGGCAAGTATACTTCCCCAGGCAATCCCGATACCGATCATTGGGATTATAAGCATGGTTGAATTATTGAACAACAGGAATGATAAAAATGAAATCCCGCCAATAGCCAGGGCCAGGGAATGGGTGACCTTTTTTGTAAGTTTTTTCGCGACTAAGGGCAGCAATAAGGCTATCATGGCAGAAATCCCATTGTATATCCCAAATAAGATCCCGACCCAGTCGCCGGCCTCCTGGAATGCCGGGGAGTTTGCATCCGTGGTGCCATAAAACTTCAATGCTACGGCAGGGGTTGTGTAAACCCACATGGAAAATAGCGCAAACCATGAGAAAAACTGGACAAGCAACAGCTTGGCCATGACCGGCGGGATAAAAAACTTCTTTGGTTTCTGTTCTTCAGCGGTCTGGATAAGCTCTTCAGGCGGATATTCAGACGTGGTGAAAACGGTCCAGAGTATGGTTGCAAGCAGGACAAAAGCCCCAAAATAGAAGGAAAAGACCACATTATCCGGGATCAGGCCATCACCCGCTTCTTTCGAAATTCCAAACCAGTTTCCGAGTATATATGGCAGCCATGACCCGACCACAGCGCCGATGCCGATCAGTAGTGTCTGCACAGAAAAGCCAAGTGTGTGCTGCTCTTCGGGCAATTTGTCGGCAACGAGCGCCCTGAATGGTTCCATGGAAATATTGATGGAGGCATCCATGATCATCAGTAATCCTCCGCCGATGAACATGGGGGCAATAAATGAAGCCAGGTGAGGTGCATTGGGCATCAAAATCAGGGCTGTACTTGTCAGCAATGCCCCTGCAAGAAAATAAGGTCGCCTTCTTCCCAGCCGGTTCCAAGTCCTGTCACTCAAATATCCGATGATCGGCTGTACGATCATCCCTGTAATCGGGGCTACCAGCCAGAACCAGCTGAGATGGTCCACGTCGGCGCCAAAGGTCATCAGGATCCGGGATGCATTGCCGTTTTGCAGTGCAAATCCAAACTGTATCCCCATGAACCCGAAGCTCATATTCCATATCTGCCAGAAAGACAAACGGGGTTTTTGTTTCATCAGGTGGAATTTAAGTGTTTATAAGGCAATATTAATGATAATTTCATTTTAATGCAATGATATGTCAATTATGCAGAATTGATTTATATTTGACTTCTCTTTAATGATCCGGAACCCATTATGGCAAAAATCTTCAGGCAATACGATTGCAACCAGTGTAAAAAAAGGATTGAAGTCTTTAAAGTATTAAGCGACGAAGATGCCAAACTTATTGAAGCACACAGGTATGAAGTATTGTATCATGCCGGGGAAACCATCTTTAAACAAGGCACTTCTTTCACCCATTCAGTATGCATACTTGAAGGGCTGGTGAAAGTTTACCTGGAGACGAGAAAAAGAAAGAACTTCATCCTGTCGCTGCTTGGACCTGGCGAAATGCTTGGGAGCCCAGGAATGTTCACCGATAATATGCATCATTTTACTGTCGTAGCTGTAGAAGACACCCTGGCCTGCCATGTGGAAAGACAGGCAATAGAAGAGGTGATCAGGCTTAATTCACAGTTCGCCATCGAAATGCAGAAGAAGTCGAACCTGCGTGACATCAGGCACTACAAGAAATTCAGGACCCTGGCGCAAAAGCAAATGCCGGGAAGAGTTGCTGAAGTGATCCTTTACCTTAATGAAACGATTTACAAATCCAACCCATTCACGCTGACCATTACCCGGCAGGACATTGCTGATCTGGCTTCCATCACCAAAGAAGGCACTATCCGGATACTTAAAGACTTTAAAGATGCCGGCCTCATCTCAATCCAGGGTAACGAAGTGAAAATCCTCAATGAAAAAGCCCTTTTTAGCATCTCTGAAAACGGTTGATATTCACCGGCCTTAAATTTATATTCATTCTAAATAAATATTACTCTTAAACATTGATTTTCCTATGTGATTCTATGTATATGATATTTAATATATTAAGACATGTAATATTGAACTTATTAATTATTTATTGATTTATATCAATATTATATTATTTTATAGCAGCTATATTAACGTAATATATCACCCCGCTTTTAAACATAAAGATTAATGAATGTGAGTAATATTGTCGCACAATTTTGAAACTTTTTAAAACAACGCGCAATATGAAAAACTTCAGATTTTTAACAATGTTTATGTCAGTGGCAGTAGTAGTGTCACTGATCTTCGTCGTTGCCTGTACGAAGGAAGGTCCCCAGGGACCGGCCGGAGAAGATGGTATTGACGGCCAGGACGGCAACGCCACCTGCGGTGTGTGCCATGATAACTCAGAAACAGTGGAAACTAAAATCGGACAGTGGGGAAATTCATTCCACGCCACCAGCGGACTGCAGTTCGAAAACAGGACCACCTGTGCTCCTTGTCATACCAGCCAGGGCTTTAAAGAAGCATTGGCTCTTGACTCATCAGCAACTTTGGCTGCGATTGAAGATCCGGCTAACATTAACTGCTACACATGTCACAAAATCCATGACACCTATGCAGTTGATGACTGGGCTTTAAGAGTAACCGAACCAAGTCCGTTCTGGCTCACAGGCGAGACTGCAGATCTTGGAAAAGCCAACCTGTGCATTAAGTGTCACCAGGAGAGGACTTCTTATGCTATTCCGGATGTAACCAATCCAACCGGAACCTACACTGTTACTTCAAAACGTTTCGGACCGCATTACGGAGTTCAGGGTACATCAGTATCTGGTATTGGCTTCTATAAAGTAGGATCAGGATATATGAACAGTGCGCATTCCGGTATTGAAGATGCTTGTATCAATTGCCACATGGCCAGCGCAGTGGGTTATGCCACCGGCGGTCATACCTGGATAATGGAAGATGAAGAAGAAGGTTTAAATACCAACGGCTGCCTGGAATGCCATACTGCTGACGAGGCTGAAACGTTAATTGCCGAACTTGATGTCGAGCTCACAGACCTCATGACTCAGTTAGGCACAAAGCTTGTTGCTGCTGGTATTTACAATCCGGAAAGCACATCTGGTTACGCGGTTTTAGGTGATTATACCAACGATGTGGCTGGTGCCTACTGGAATTTCATGTGCGTCTATTCAGACGGTAGCGGTGGTGTACATAACCCGAAATTCATCAAGACACTGCTGACAAATTCAATTAACTCACTGCCATAATCTTTTCGGCTGGATGATATTAAGGCTTCAGATTTATTTCTGGAGCCTTTTTTTATATCTTTATAACAAAAATCTGTCATATGAAAAAAACACTACTCATTTTAGCAATTTTTGCCGGCATACTGGCCTGGCAATCATGCCAGTACGACTGGATCGAAGAAGAACCGGTCAATACCCCGGATTCTGTTAGTTTTACCGTGAATATCATCCCGATTTTTGAACGCGGATGTAATGCCAGTGTCTGCCACGGAAATGGAGGCGAAGCACCGGAACTTACCGTTGAAAATGCTTACACATCTCTCTTTGCTGAAAATGAGATTGATGTGGCCGTTCCTGAAAACAGTAACCTGTATAAGAAAATAAACACTGGCGGTAGCATGAACAAATACACCGAACCCGGCGATACGGAACTTGTCCTGAAATGGATACAACAAGGCGCCCTGAATAATTAACTGTAGTGTCCAATTTAAAAACAGACAAAAATGAAAAAGATAAGCATATTATTCGCCCTGTTCCTCTTTGCCGGCTTTACCGCCTTCTCACAAACCGACACTGCCGCAGTAAAGAAAGTCAACAACAACAAAAGCCTTGTCGGCTATTTCGCTTTCAATGACTCCAAGCCGGAGCGTATCCCTTATGCCAGCGGTTACCTGATCGACAACATGACCAATGTTATCGCTCCTGCCAAAAGCCTCGAATTTGTCATCCAGCACAGGTTCGGGACAATGGAAAACGGGATTTCCGACCTCTATGGAATTTTTGGCGCCGCCAATACACGCCTCGGCCTGAATTATACTGTTACTGACTGGCTTCAGGTAGGTTTCGGTTCTACCAAAAATTACAAGCTCCAGGACTTCAGCCTGAAAATGAACATCCTCCAGCAATCAAGGGATAAGAAAGTTCCTCTTTCGATAACCTATTACGGAAATATGGCCATCGACGCCAGGGATGAGAAGAATTTCGGCGTGGATTATAAATTTATCAACCGGATGACCTATTTTAATGAACTGCTTTTGACCCGGAAATTTACCAACTGGTTCACATTCAGTTTCGGAGGTAGTTTTACCCATTTTAATTCGGTAGATTCCCTGATGGAACATGATAAAATTGCGCTTCATTTCCTTGGCCGCTTCAAAATCAGCGAGCAATCCTCTATCATGATTAACTACGACCAGCCTTTGAAAATTCAGTCCATAGCCGAATGGTCGGATTTCACCGACCCTCCTATGCCTAACCTCGGTATCGGCTGGGAAATTGCAACCCTAACCCATGCATTCCAGATCTTCGTTGGAACTTCAACATTCATGGTACCCCAGTACAATGTTATGATGAACCAAAACGACTGGACTGAAGGGGAGTTGTTTATCGGGTTTAATATTACGCGTCAGTGGAATTTCTGACAATGACCAGGAAACAATGAATAACAGGGCGCCTGGATTCAGCACAGGCTGCATCAGGCGCCCTTTTCAATGTGATCCGAATGTGCTAATTAAAATACTATGATAACTAAACTGATTCGAAATTTCCTGCCACTGCTGTTCCTGATTTTACCAACAGCTTTGTGGGTTATGGCAGAGGTTGAATATGTTCCTCCCGCCTACCTGGAAGAAAATAAAGAATGCTTTAAATGCCACGGGCAAAAATATTTCAGCTATTACAACGAATCCCTTGGACGCGATATCAAGGAACGGATGAATCCATACTATTTCATCGACTCTACTGAATTTTATCTTGCCAACCACAAGAATTTCCAGTGCACCGATTGCCATTCGTCATCTTATGCTGCAAGCTTCCCGCATCCGAATGAGCTTCGCTTCGAACCCATGATGGTTTGCATGGATTGCCATGAAGGGGATGATATTTATGAAAAATACAACTTTGCAACCATCCAGGAAGAATATCTTCACAGTGTCCATTCTGAAAAGCACAGCGCGGAATTCAACTGCTGGATGTGCCACAGCCCTCATTCTTACAAAATAACTGCGCGCAGCAGCGATAACCTGCCGGAAACCATCCGTTACGACAATGAAATTTGCCTGAACTGCCACAGTGACCAGTCCAGGATTGGCCTTCTCTCCGACAGGCACATCTATGATATGCTGAACCAGCATGAATGGCTGCCAAACAACCGCCTTCACTTCCAAAATGTCAGGTGCATCGAATGCCATGCATTGACAAGCGATACGCTGATGGTGGCCCATTTTGTGCAACCCAAGGAAAAAGCTGTAAAATTATGCGTGGAATGCCATTCACAGAACTCCATCCTGATGGCTTCCCTTTACAAGCATATTAAACAGGAGACACAGGAAAAACAGGGATTTCTCAACGCCGCCATCCTCAGCCAGGGTTATGTTATCGGTGCAAACCGCAATACTTTCCTTAACCTGGGCAGCCTGGCGATTTTTGGCATGGTAATCATGGGAATCGCAGCTCACGCAATTTTACGTTCTATTTACCCGAAAAAGTAAGAAAATGGCATCAGTATATCTATACCCCGTTTGGGTCCGCCTCTGGCACACTGTTAATGCACTCCTCTATCTCATCCTGATCATCACCGGGCTCAGCATGCAGTATTCAAACCCGCAATACCCGATGATCCGCTTCGACATCGCAGTATCCTGGCATAACATATCAGGCATCCTCCTTTCGGTAAATTACTTAGTGATATTATTCGGTAATATGTTCACCCATAATGGGTTTTACTACAGGATGAGAAGGCGCTGGCTGAAAAAAGAGATCCCGGCGCAGGCAAGGTATTACCTGTTTGGCATATTCCGCGGCGAAAAAGCCCCGTATCCGATCAACAGCCGCCGGAAATTCAACCCCTTGCAGAAAGTCTCCTATTTTACGGTCCTTTATTTCTTCATGCCCCTGGTCATCATTACCGGCTGGGCATTGATCTACCCGCAAATCATCGTAATCGAAAAAATTATGGGCACCAGCAGCCTTCATTTTACTGACCTGGTCCATATAATCACAGGTTTTATCCTGTCAATCTTTATGTTTGTTCATATTTATCTTTGTACAATTGGTAAGCCTCCCGGCTCTCATTTTAAAGCAATGCTGAGCGGATGGCATCATTCCGAACACTAAAAACTATGAAACTCAATAACCTGAAACTTCCGTCATCAGTCTATAACTGGACTTCAATCATAGGGGCTACAATTGCCCTGATAAGCCTGTTCATGATCGTATTCCTCTTTGTGATCACTTCCCTCTTCAACCAGGGCGGGTCCTATATCGGGGTTGTCATCTATATCGCCTTACCCACTTTAATGGTGATAGGCCTTTTGATGATCCCCATCGGTATGGTCATTACCTACAGGCGGCAAAAAAGAGAGAAAGAAACGAATGTGCTGCCCTGGCCTTCCATTGATTTCAATGAGCCCCGGCACAGGAATGCTTTTATGATCTTTTCCGTCGGTTCGACAATATTCCTGCTTCTCTCGGCTATTGGCAGTTATGAAGCGTTCCATTACACGGAATCGGTCGAATTCTGCGGGACCCTTTGCCACGAGGTCATGAACCCCGAATACGTGGCTTACCAGAATTCCCCGCACGCGCAGGTGGCCTGTGTCGATTGCCACGTCGGGTCCGGGGCAGATTGGTATGTCAGGTAGAAGATTTCAGGTCTGTAC
>CAYJNJ010000035.1:0-37546 GCA_964371595.1 uncultured Bacteroidales bacterium
AGCGTAGTGGTGCCTGGAATGACAATCATTACCTCCGGCATGAGCTGGAAGTGACTAAAAATTCATGGACATTCCGGGTCGGGAGGTTGCTGCTCTGGCTGCCGATAAAGCTCATCGGCCTTTTAAAGCACTGATTGATATTGAATTGGGATGATAACTGGTAGCCATTATTATAAAGAAGAGGATCTGGTCAGTTTTGACCATCTGAAAGAAAATCATCCTGAACAGATTTCAACTGCATGGGAGCAGAATGAATTTATTAGTCTGGATGCGATGCTCCAATCCGGCAGGGACGGATTTCTCAGGTCATTGCCAGGTAAAAGCACAAATTCGAACAGTTGCACGTTGCAGCATAATTTTGGCACCATCCCTCCACCGCAGACCTGGCTGGTATATGTCAACCCCTATCCGGAACTTAAGCTGATCATGCTTCGCAATGCGCTGATAATTCCTTCCGATGATCTTGCTTATAACGGTAAAAGGAGCTTTATCAGCGAGGTAAGGGACTCTTCAGGCCGCCTGGTCACTGAATCCATGGCAAGGAGGAGCGAACTGACTGTCACTGCCGATAAGGTGACAAACCTGCGTAATGAAGCAACTCCCATTGACGGCACATATCTCTATTGTGGAAAATTCTGGGCGCATTACGGACATTTCACCACAGAAACCCTTTCGTCTCTCTGGCCTTATTTCATTCATCACCTTGATCCAAAACAGGTTATGCCTGTATATTCTGCCCTGGATATGGGTACTGGTATAAAATTGCCATATATTGACTTCGCTCTGCACAGGATCGGAATTGATCCACAGGAGGTGGTTTTTGCCAAAAAGCCGCTGGTCATCGAAAAGTTGATCATCCCGGTTCCTTCTGCCAGGATCCACAACATCGGGCAAAATTATCTGCACCCTGCACAGGACAAAGCCTGGTCAGCCATTTCAGGCAACAGCCAGGGTGCAGCAAATAAAAAAATCTATCTTTCAAGAAAGCTCTTCAAAGATAAAGACAAGGATAAGCGGCCGCTTGCGAATGAAGATGAGATTGAAAGACTTTTTAAGTCACAGGGCTTTGAAATCATCTACCCTGAACAATTATCTTTCACTGAACAGATTGAAATAATGCAGTGTTCGAGGGTAATTGCGGGACCGGCAGGAAGCAATTTACTCAATGCAGCTTATGCCAATGACGGAACCGATATTATCGTCATCAGCCCTCTTTCTTTTAATAGCCGGATAATGATCATGCTTGCAGATATCAAGCGATTCAATGCGTACTTTTTTTTTAGCAGGGATGAGAATATCAGGCACGACAGCGAGGAACCCTGGAGCGTCGATCCGGAGAGCTTAAATAATTTCCTTATCGGGCATGGGATTTTTAAGAAAAAGAATTTCTTTCAACGGTTCATATCAAGTAAATAGGCAGCCGACATTTTCGACCGGGTAGAATCTTTAATATTATCCAGGTAATCCATCTCTTTCAGTTTCATTAAAATCCGGCTGCGGTTCTGAGGGCTGACGTGAGCAAACAAAAGCCAGTATTCCCCGGGATTATTCATCAATGCCGTGAAATCAGATTCCCAGTTTGATATGTTTTTATCCCCGGTGATTTTCTCTTTTATTTTACCGGGAATAACATGATCGCTCCATTTCACCCTCCCGGTCCTGTTATAATATTCATAAATGGAACTCGCATATACATCTACATAAACCTGCTGGCCGGCGGCATATTTCCCATTGATATATTCGATACAGTCCCTTGCCCCTTCAATTTCGAGCGGGAGGTTCTTATATGCCTTAAAAGGAAAAACGGCCAGGACCACTATCAAAATAATAGTTCCAATTTGTTTTCCAATTTTGATATTTCCGGGTGAACCAATTAAAAGGCTTAATCCGTAAGCTATTGAAATATATAATAATGGGGAAAGATAAAGCAGGAACCTGGTTGCAAAGGGATAGATCCTGAAGCCTGACAGGATGAAATGCAGGATGAACGGGAAAAATAAAAACCAGGTTAGTTTATAGTTCTTTTTTATTATCGCCCTAAGCAGGCCTGAAATATATCCAAGGATCAGAATTATGATGATCATCCTGTTGAGGGGGACAGGCAAGCCTGCATCGTTATAGAGGCTCAGCTCATAAAAAACCGTGGCGCCGATGGTTGTGATAAATTGCCAGAAAGCAAGGCTGAAAGGGCTTAGCGGCACAAAATTATTCTTCCAGTAGATGAGCATGAAAGGTTCAATTTTGTTGCCGGCGATAAAAATGAAATAGCACAGGCCAAAGCTGATGAGCCATAAAGCCGGGACAATAAAGGATGATATCGAAAAGCGCTTTGATCTGATGTTTGAAATGATCCAGCAGGTACCTATTGAAAAGAGGATAAATACAGCGGTATTTGAAAGAAAGGGAGCGATAATGCCGGCAACCGCAAACGGGATTAATGTCCTCCTGCCCGGCTCACGAAAGTAGCGCAGGAATAGCCAGATCAGCAGCAATGCTGTGAATAAATCAATCATATAAGGCTTGGCTTCGGCTGCATACCTGAATTGCACGGGTGCTAAGGCAAAGATGAACAAAGCGATCAAAACCGGTTTTTCATCTTTTAACAGATCCTTTGCCACAAAGTAAAAAAGCGGAAGAGATAATAATGAGCAGATCAGGGGGAACAGGCGCAGGGCCATCTCACCCGGGCCAAAAGCACTGATAGCCAGTTTTTCGATCCAGAGGTAAAGCACCGGGGCGACCTGGTTATGATCGAGCGGAAGTGATAACTGTGCAAACGACCTTTCCATCAGCGACAGTGCGGGCAGCGCTTCATCAAGCCAAAGGCCGGGATTGGAAAAATAGTTGATCAGCCTCACCACAATTCCAATTATCAGGATTGTGAATAACATCAACCGGTTGGTTTTCAAGAAAGAAATCATATTACGGAACGGGCTATTGTTATATTCAGAGCCATAAATATAATTTAAAATGATGAGGATTATTTATTATCATTGTTACTTTAAATGAAGATAATGTTAGTATCGCTCCACTTACCTAAAACCGCCGGTGAAAGTTTTTTCAATTCACTCAAAGACCATTACGGGAGCCGGATATTGCGTGATTATGACGATAAACCCATCAATACCCCGGTTATCAGGAGAAATTCCCATGCTTTGAAGATGTGCCTGGTTAACGGTGTGAAATCCTTTAAAGATATTGATTGTATCCATGGCCATTTTTTACCGCTCAAATACCTCCTTTGCAAAGATGCCGAATTTGTTACCTGGATGCGTGATCCGGTAGAAAGGCTGGCTTCCCATTACTATTACTGGAAACGGACTTATGGTCCTGAGACTACATTTCCACTGCGAAAAAGGGTAATTGAAGAAGAATGGTCCCTTGAAAAATTCTGCCTGGCCCCGGAATTCAGAAATCTGTACAGCCAGTTTTTATGGGGATTCCCGGTTAAACGGTTTGCATTTATAGGGATAACAGAGAACTATGACAGGGATTTAGCGTATTTCCACGATAAATTCCTTGCTAAAAATTCATTCCAGGTTTATGAGAAAAAGCAAAATCTTACTAAAAACCAGGAATCGTACTTTGAAGATAAGCAATTCAAGCGTCGGGTGGAACTTTACCATTCCAGGGATGTTGAATTATATCAATGGGCTTTGAAAAAATACTGATTGTAAGCATCTGAGATCCCTTTTTCAAGGCTGATTTTCGCTTCAAAACCAATCTGTTTCAATACGCCAACGTCCATCAGTTTGCGCGGAGTGCCATCCGGTTTACCGGTATCGAACACGACCTCCCCGGTATAGCCGGTGATTGTCCGTACAAGTTCTGCGAGCCAGGCAATGCTTACATCCCGGCCGACGCCGATGTTTATGTGGGTGACGCCCATTTCATCATAAAGCTTCTTTCCGCTTACATTTTC
This sequence comes from uncultured Bacteroidales bacterium, assembly GCA_964371595.1. Taxonomy (GTDB): domain Bacteria; phylum Bacteroidota; class Bacteroidia; order Bacteroidales; family JAGOPY01; genus JAGOPY01. The sequence goes on from CAYJNJ010000035.1 coordinate 3,923, forward strand.
CATGATGTGGATGCAGGCGGCAGCCATATCGTCGACGTGCATGAATTCACGCAACGGCTGCCCGGTGCCCCAGAGGGTTATGGCCGTATTCCCATTACTCTTCCGGATGCCGTATTTATCAAGCTTTGCAAGTATCTCATCTTCCGGCGCCTTACCATCGGTACCCTCAATCGGCCTTTGGTTAAGATCCTTGCGGATAGCCATCATATCTGCGAGTTGCAAGCTTTTCCCGAGGTGAAATTTGCGGATGAGGGCAGGTAAAACGTGTGAAGTCTCCAGGTTGAAATTGTCATTCGGTCCGTAAAGATTGGTGGGCATCACGGAGATGAAGTCACAGCCATACTGCCGGTAATAGCTTTCGCACATCTTGATGCCGGCAATCTTGGCAATGGCATACGGCTCATTGGTAGGCTCGAGCTCGCCGGTCAGCAGGTAATTTTCCCTTAGCGGCTGAGGCGCCAGGCGCGGGTAAATACATGAACTTCCAAGGAACAAAAGCTTCTTAACCCCTGATAAATAGGCGGAATGAATGATGTTGTTCTGGATCATCAGGTTTTCGTAGATAAACTGTCCCCGGTAGGTATTATTGGCAACAATTCCCCCGACTTTAGCCGCCGCATCGATCACATAATCAGGTTTTTCCTGCATGAAAAACTGTTCCGTCTCCTCCTGCCGGCCCAGGTTAAGCTCATCAAAAGTTTTCAGGATGAAATTCTTGTAGCCTTTTGCCTGGAGGTTCCTCAGTATGGCTGACCCGACCAGGCCGGCATGGCCTGCAATATATATTTTCGATTCTTTATTCATAGTAATTCATGATGTTATAACCGCCATCTTTCAGGAATTGCTCTTTGGTCATCAGTTTCAGGTCGGAATGCATCATATCGGCCACGAGGTCATCCAGGCTGAATTCCGTTTTCCAGCCGAGTTTTTCCCTCGCTTTGCTTGCATCACCAAGCAGGATATCCACTTCGGTAGGCCGGTAATACCTTGGATCGATTTCGAGGACGCACTGACCTTTTTGCACCTTGTACTGCGGATCATTCACGGCTTTGACATAGGCTTTTTCATCCCTGCCTTCTCCGCGGAACTCCAGTTCAATTCCCAGGTAGCCGAAGGCTTTCCTGACAAATTCCCTGACTTCGGTCGTGGTGCCGGTAGCGATGACGAAATCTTCGGGGATATCATGCTGCAGCATCAGGTGCATGGCTTTCACATAATCCCTGGCATGGCCCCAGTCGCGCCTTGCCGACAGGTTCCCGAGATAGAGCTTTTCCTGAAGACCCAGGGCGATCCGGCAGGTAGCCCTGGTGATCTTGCGTGTGACAAAAGTTTCCCCTCGCACCGGTGATTCATGGTTGAAAAGGATGCCGTTACAGGCGAAAATTCCGTAGGCTTCGCGATAGTTCACGGTGATCCAGTAAGCATACAGCTTAGCAACACCGTAAGGGGAACGCGGGTAAAACGGCGTGGTCTCTTTTTGAGGGACTTCCTGGGCTTTTCCATACAGCTCGCTGGTACTGGCCTGGTAATATCTCGTTTTGCCGGCAAGCTTTAGAAGGCGTATGGCTTCAAGGATACGCAATGCGCCAAGGGCATCCGAATTCGCCGTGTATTCCGGCGTCTCAAAGCTGACCATGACGTGCGACTGGGCCCCAAGATTGTAGATTTCATCCGGCTGCACTTCCTGGATGATCCGGATGAGATTGGTGCTGTCGGTCAGGTCGCCGTAATGGAGCACAAAGTTGTGGTGTTCCAGTTGCGGATCCTGGTACAGGTGATCGATACGGTCGGTGTTGAACAGGCTGCTCCTTCTTTTTATACCGTGGACAATATACCCGAGTTTGATCAGGTACTCGGCCAGGTAGGCCCCGTCCTGGCCCGTTATTCCCGTTATCAGCGCTACTTTAGGCATGTTATATTGAATTTATTTGTTGCAATTAATTTGTGATATAAAAGTAATAATACTCAGATTCATTCAGCCATAATCAGATGAGCGTGCATACCTGAATATAGCAGCTGCGCAACTAAGGCATGGCCTTCAGCATTCAGATGGAACCTGTCTGGCCCGAAATAGTGATCCTTGTTATCATTCATTAACGTAAAAATATCCAGGTAAGTTATTTCTTTTATTTCCGCCAGTTTCTTTATTTCTTCATTCATCCATGAAAGTAAATCATTATGCTTTTTAGTATAGGAATTAATCGTACCGATCAAATAAAGGCTGATATGGTTTTCTTTACATAATTGATCAAGGCTGATAATGTATTCTGAAAGAGATTTCAAAGCATTTTTTTTCAGGGAGAAAAGATTTCCGAAAGCAATATTGGATTTAAGAACAGGCTTAATGAATATCTTCCTGAAAAATCCTTTAAGTTTATCCTGTTCGATGATAACGGGGTCCTTCGTGCCCAGGATGGTTTCTAATTTTTCAGGATTTTTTGAGAAGATAAGCGGATTGATAAGAAAACCGCCCCGGTAATCCTGTATCAGGAATTCCGACCGCATGATAAAAGGGGCAGGCCTGATCTGCAGGATAATCGTATCCGGCTTGACGTACTTCACCAGATGTTCAGCTTTTTCAGGAATACGGAAGTATTCGTTGTAGTATCGGAGGCTAACAAGGCACTTGATGTCATCTTTTTCCAGGAAATTAGCAGAAAGGGCCCTGTAAAACAGTTGAGATAACTTCATATCGGTCTGGCAGGTCATACACCCGCCGATTATGCCCATGTTAACGGTTTCCATCTCTCTTTATCCTTTCAAGGAAATCCAGTGCATTAAGGTATTCGTGCGGGGCATAAAAGTGGTAATTGCCGGTATCTATATTAAAACTGTACTCCTGTGAAACAGGCCGGGTAAAAAAGGCGACCAGATCTTCGGCAATTTTAACCTGCTTTTCGGTGTTAAAAGTGTAATTCACAGGGATTACCGGCGTAACATGATTTGCATTTTTACAAATGGCCTGCGCCTGTGAGAACGATAGGGTAGTCATTCCGAATGGCAGGGTCGTTAGGCTATCCAGGTAAGCTGCAATGGATTGAAGATCCTCATGGTTCAATAAAAAACAAAACGGGGTATGTATGTAATGAAAATGATCAGCCTCCAGATCGCTAATCAGCGATTCAACCCGGGCCCAGAGTTTAACATCATCCGGCAGCGGGATTGGAAATTCCATCGCATCTAAAAAATAATCCCAGTGACCGAAATGGATCTTACTGATCCTCTCTGGTTTACACAGGGCAATAATATCTTTATAATTAGAAAAAAATGCCCGGCTTTCAGCCATGACAACGAGTTCCTGGTATTTAACCCCTTTGAGATTACTGATGTATTCCGTAAGCACATCAGCAGAATGTACCTTAGGGAGAAAAATGCCCTTCCAGCTTACCAGTTCATTTAACTCCCGCAACATTTGGATGTCGTTATGAAACTCTGTGGTATCGGTGGCATTTATTCGGATGCAGGGGCCGGTTTTCAGATCCTGTTCCTTTGCCTGGAGAAGAACCTCTTTAAGTGTAATACGGGCCCTGGATTTCAGGATAGCTGTTTTTTCAGGATCAAGGGGGATCTGCAGGCTGTCTTCAATGTCAAGAATCGGATTAATGCATGCTTTCGGGCATTTTTTAAGGGTCTGGATGATCTTTGGGACCTCTTGGTTTAGTGAGATGTACTGGTAGATAAATTCAAGCTTCATAGACCACGGGATTTCTTAACTAAAATTCCATGGTAAATATAGTCAATTCGTGCATATAGGATCGTAAGCAGGATCATTACAGAAATCCCTTCCCAGGGCCTTAAAATGTGATAATATCTTTTACCGTAAAGGAAGGTCCAGAACTGGTCAGGGAGATGGTCACGATAAATTGAGAACCAATGGGCCCCTGCATAATCAGCCGGTATAGGGAAAAATGTGATGAATTGCTGAAATGACAGGATGATACCCAGGAAGATCAAAATGATGATGAAATAAAATGACGAAGTGCTGTACCATTTTCTGAGGGACTTTATTTCGGGAAAATTAAGTGCGGCGATGATCAGCAGTCCGGCGCCGGCACCAAGCATATTAAGCACGAAATCGTTGAAATCCAAATATTTAAAGGTGGGATTCAGCACGATATACTGGTAAATTTCATCAATTATCCCCAGGGAAGATGTCAGGACAAAAGCATCCCCATAACGCCGAACCAATAGAAAAACCAGAATCGCCAGGATAGCATATTGCGGGTAATGAATTGCTTCCATATTCACCACCATCAGGGTAAATAATGCCAGTACCATGAACAGGGTGGTGAGCAGAAACAGGTTGAGAAAAATCCTGCGTTCGGGCGCGTTTCTTACCGTTCTGAACATAAACCAGGCCATCAGCAATGAAAGGCTGAGGCCTGCTATCAACAGAACCGGGTTGTAATAAGTCATGGTGAGCTTATATTTAAGCCAGTCGGCTGCAACAGTAGCGGCATCATGAAAGTAGACGAGTCCGAGATAATAAGCTGTTACAGCCAGTATGGCGGTGAGTTTATTATGGGACAAATGGTTAAGCATAATTGAAGGAGTATGACTTTGGGAGTGTAAAAATAGGGCTATTAATGCTAAATTTGATCTTTGAAAGAAATTATCCCGCTGATGAACCTTCAACCGGAGCACCTTGTAACCATCGTAACAGTAAGCCTGAATGAGAGGGCTGGACTGGAAAAGACGATTTGCAGCGTGATCTCCCAGCAAAATGTAAAGTTTGAATATATTGTCGTCGATGGGGGTTCGAATGACGGGTCGGTGGATATTATTAAAGAATACGGGCACAATTTGGCTGCATGGCTCAGCGAGCCTGACAAAGGACCGTATGATGCCATGAACAAAGGGATCCGCCTGGCAAAGGGGGAATGGATCATTTTCCTGAATGCCGGGGATGTTTTTTTCGACAGGGAAAGCCTTTCCGGGATGAACCAGTTTCTAAGCGACACTAATATTGATGCGGTGTACGGGGATAGCCTGGCTGATTATCGTGATTTTCAGATTTACCGAAAAGCCGGACCTTTCGGGGATATCTGGAAAGGGATGATATTTTCCCACCAGGCCCTGCTGTTAAGACTTTCTCTAATGAAAGATGTGGGTTTCGATACCAGGCACCCGAAGATCGCGGATTATGACCTGGTGTTGCGCTGCCTGCCTGACCCGGCAAGGGTGGCTTATTTGCCCGTGCCAATCGCCATCTGCGATGCTTTTGGCATTTCGGCCAGGGGGCAGGCCGAAGTTCTTCGCGATTATTACCGTTGTTCGGGGGAACATTTTACGATGGGTTTTTCCAGGAAGCTTTATTTCCTGAAAAACTTCATCTTCCTTAAAATGATCGACATCAGTAAAAAGATACTCCCGGAAAAAACGTATTACGGGATCACGCGCTTAATCAGAAAGAAAGCCTGAGCGGTATGAAGATATTAATGGTCAACACATATGATATGAGGGGAGGGGCAGCGCGATCCACGATGCGGACATACCAGGCTTTAAGATCCGAGGGTGTTGATGTAAAACTGATGGTGCAGAACAAATGGGGCGATGATGACGATATCCTGGGCCCGAAAGGGGTATTCGCTAAGTCGGCTGCCGAACTGCGCCCTTATCTTGATTTTGCGATCGCCTTCCCCTGGCACCGCCGGCGGATCACATATTTCCCGGCCTGGCTGCCCGGTAATTTTACCCGGAGGGTAGCCCGGGAAAAACCCGACCTGGTCCACCTGAACTGGATCACCGGGGGATTCGTAAGGATCGAATCCCTTGCTTCGCTTAATGTTCCGGTTGTATGGACTTTACATGATATGTGGGCATTTACCGGCGGTTGCCATTACGCCGAAGATTGCACCCGCTATGAAAAATCCTGTGGCCGTTGCCCGGTCCTGGGGTCACAGCATGAGCACGACCCCAGCAGCTGGGTGTTCAAACGTAAAATGAAGACCTACGGAAGGATAAAAAACCTCACCATTATCACCCCAAGCCACTGGCTCGCCGGGTGTGTAAAAAAGAGCCCACTGCTGGGCAATTCCAGGGTAGAGGTCATCCACAACTCCCTCGATACCGGCACATTTTTCCCGGAAGATAAGGCTTCCTCCCGGGCCCATTTTGGATTTAATGACGAAAAAAAGGTCATCCTTTTCGGTGCACTGGATGCCACGAAGAACAGGCTGAAAGGTTTTAAGGAGCTGAGTGAAGCCCTTCATCAGATCCCCGGCAAAGACAAATATGAGCTTGCCGTTTTTGGCTCGGCCCGGAAAGACGAAACATCCCTCCACGGTTTCGATGTCCGCTATTTTGGCCATATCGCCAGCGATGCCGAACTCAGGAAACTATACAGTGCAGCGGATGTCATGGTAGTCCCTTCCATCCAGGAAGTGTTCGGGCAGACTGCCACCGAAGCAATGGCCTGCGCGACACCGGTGGTGGCTTTTGGAGCAACAGGCCTGCTGGATATCGTAGAACACAAGATCAACGGGTACCTGGCTGAGCCGTTTAAGCCGGCAGACCTTGCTGCGGGGATCCTCTGGTGCCTGGAAGATGAGGAGAGGCGGATGAAGCTTTCTTCAGCCGCATCAGAAACGGTGAGAAGAAAATTTGATATGAATAAAAATATCCATCAGTTCATTTCATTATACAAAAGCATAACCGGATAACAGGAAATGAAAATATCTGTCGTAACCCCGTCATACAACCAGGCTGACTTCCTGAAAGAAACCGTGGAAAGCGTTTTAAGCCAGGAGCTTGACGTTGATGTGGAACACATTATTATCGATGGCGGTTCGACAGATGGCTCGGTCGATTACCTCCGGTCACTCGGTAAAAAGGTGAGCTGGGTTTCCGAAAAGGATGAAGGCCAGGCCGATGCGGTCAATAAAGGTGTGCGCATGGCGGGTGGGGATATCATCGGCTGGCTGAATTCGGATGATGTGTACCTTCCGGGCGCCCTGCAGGCCGTTGCCGGCCATTTCCGCGATAATCCTTCCTGCCGTTGGGTCTACGGCCGCTGCCGGATCATCGACAGCACCGGGAAAGAGCAATGGAAATGGATCACAGAGTATAAAAACTTTCAATTGCGGAAATTCACCTACCCGAAGCTGTTACGCGAAAATTTCATTTCCCAGCCCGCAGTTTTTTTCAGAAAGGATCTTTTTGAGGAAGCCGGCGAATTGAACAAGGAACTGCATTATGCCATGGATTACGACCTGTGGCTTAGGTTTGCGCAGCGGTCACCGGCCGGTGTCATCAACCAATACCTGTCCAGCTTCCGCAGGCATGGGGCTTCAAAAAGCGAACAGGGTTTCAGGGAACAGTTTTTCGAACAATACGCCGTGGCGTGCAAATATCATCCTTCATTTTTTAACCGTACCGTCCACAGGTTCAATATCTTCAAGATCATCACCTCTTACCGCATCATCGCGGCTTTTTCCCGTCCTGCCTGATTCCAGTTCATGCCTCAGCAACCCGAGCTCCTGTGCAAGTATCTTATTTTGCTCGGTTAATTTTGAAATATTGATGGAGAATTCGATCAGGATGAGGAAGACGGCCAGAAGTAAAATGAGGAAGAGCGCTGCGGGCGGGTAAGCAATCCCGATCAGCCCTGCAAAGTATTCCAGCCCGTCCCTCCAGATGGAAAAAAAGATGAAAACGATACTTGAAGAGAGCCAGAGCAGTGAATATTCTTCTTTGATCTTTTTCTTTCTTACAAGATACAGGATAAAAAGAAACAGGCTGATACTGACCACAATGGCGATTACCTGCGTGGTCTGGATGCTGCTGCCGATCGAACCGGATGTCTCATTCATGGTTATAGATTTTCGTTCTGATTGCCGACATAAACATGGCCAGCAAAACTTTGATCATATAGTAAGGCCCCCTGGTAAGAGGGATTGACGATACACCGCCTTGCCGCTCATGCATCTGGGTAAAGGTTTCTTTGATCTTGAACCCGTTTTTCCCCATCAGGATCACCACTTCAGGCTCGGGGAAATCTGCAGGGTAGTGGTCGGCAAGAAAATGCAGCACTTTACGGTTATAAGCCCTGAAACCGGAAGTATGGTCGGTAATACGCTGACGGATGAGCAGGTATGAAAACATTTCGAAGATCCGGATGCCGATCCTGCGGAAATAGGACGATTTGAAGCCGTCGTGCTTTTGACGGAACCGTGAACCGATCGCAGCATCTGCTTCCCCGTTCATAACGATGGCAAGCAGCTTATCGATCTCTTCCGCACTGTGCTGGCCATCTCCATCGAACTGCAGGGCATAGTCATAGTCAAATTTACGGGCATAGCGGAAACCGGTCTGGACGCAACCACCGATACCCAGGTTAATGGGCAGGTCAATTACGGTAGCATGGCCGGTTTCATGGGCAATAGCGCTGGTATTGTCGGTTGAGCAGTCATTGATCACCACCACATCCCATCCTTCATTGACGGACCTGAGCTTTTCGATGACCCCCCTGATGTTCTCCGCTTCGTTGTAAGCAGGAACGATGATCAGGATCTTATTCATGATTTGGTGACCTGCTTGTTGATTATTTACAATACTGGTTCAGGTAATAATTCGCCCCTTTATAGCCTTTTGACGACGCAATCTCCCAGTCTTTACAGGCGCCGGGCTTGTCATTGAGACCTACCTGTTTGATATAACCGCGGTTATAGTATGCCTGTCCGAAATTCGGATTGAGCTTAATGCAGGCATTGATGTTATCCAATGCCAGGGTGTAATTTTTAAGCGCGATAAGCGATACCCCTTTGCCATTATAGAAAAGGTGGTTTTTTGGATCTAGCTTGATTGCAATGTCAATATCCTTGATCGCATCCTCATGATTTTTCATGGCAGCTTTCGTAAGCCCGCGGTTAAAGTATGAAAGTGAATGTCGCGGATCTAACCTGACCGCAACGTTGTAATCTTCCAGTGCTGCCTTGTATTGCTTGTCCCTGCGCTTGGCATTGCCGCGGTTATAATATACGGCCGAGGTTTTATTTCCAAGCTGAACGCTTTTATCATAATCCGCAATGGCATTTTTTAGCTTGTTAAGCGCCGCGTAGGTGATTCCCCTGTTATAATAAGCAGTAATATATGCGGGATCAAGCTTGATGGCTTTGTCGTAATCTACGATTGCGCCTTTAAGGTCGTTGCTTTCTTTTTTCAGGTTGCCCCTGCCATTGTATGCCAGCGGGAACCCGGGATTGCATTTGATGGAAGTATCATAACACTTCATCGCGTTTTCCATGTCTTTTTCCGACATATAATACGTTGCAAGCCAATACCAGGCCCTCTCCCTTTTCGGCGATTTCTTCACACTGTCGGACCATAAAGTGTAGGGGTTTTTCCAGACGCTGTTACGGTTCAGCGAAGCGCCGATGTAGATCACGGTAAGTAATGAAAGCGCTACCACAGGATATATGGCTTTCCGTTTGCTTAAGAAATAGAAGGCGATATAACTGATGGCAAAACCAAAACCGAAGACAGCCATGTAAAGGCGGTGCTCGAAGATCACGTCACGGATCGGGATGATGCTGGATTCGAGGGAAATGGTCAGGTAAAACCAGAAAATGGCAAAGGAGGCAATGAACCATTTCTTCATGAACAGCCATACGGCGAGCCCGATAGTTAGCAGGATAGCGGCGAGGCTTGTCAGTTCCGGCCATCCCCACAGCGTAGTCGAAACCCTCCAGTAATAATCAAGGTGCTGGCCGATGGGCAGGAACATTAACTGCCAGTATTTTATGATGACCCGGAATTGGGTAAACAGGTATTCGGAGCGCGAGATCTTATCGTATTCTGCAGGCAGGCCGTTGATAGCGATCCCGAAAGCGATGATCACACCGACGGCAGAGGCAAATATGGTAAGGAACTTCCGGTCGATTTTTTGCTCATCATTCCTTATAAACAGGATTTCCACGAGGATAAATGCCAGCGGGAAGGTGATGGCATTCTGTTTGGAAAGGAAGCCCAGGATCCCGGCAATAAAAGCACCGGCATAAAATGCGTAAGGTTTCCAGGCTTTGAGCTGTTTTTTATCGAGTTGCGATTTTCTTCCTTTAAGATAAAGCAAGACGGCACCCATGTAGAAAAAACCGGCCATGACCGCCATTCTCTGGATAATATAGGTAACAGCCTGTGTCTGGATCGGGTGGGCTATGAAAATGGCAGCGGTGAAAAAGGCGATCAGCACGCCGTAATCGCTGATGATCTTATTCTTTTTAAATACAGAAAGCGACATGATCTCCAGGGCCAGGAGAAATGCCATAAACCCGGCGAGGATATGAAAAATAAGGTTGGTAATGTGAAAACCGGTCACCCCTGGTGTCCCGGCCGCGTCTTTATCGGCCAGTTTGTAATCGACAGCCAGTGTAAAGAAAGCCAGCGGACGGTTTGAAATATCTTTCCAGTGAGATGCTTTCAGCACATTATCCATGCTCTTGATCTTATTGGTTTCGATGATATGATACCCGTCGTCGAACTGGAATGTATTCTGGAAAGAGTTGGCATAGGCGAGAATCCCGATGACAGCGATCAGGATAAAAGCATATTTTTTAATCAAAGGTTGATTTGATATCATGATTGATTAAATGGTTTAAAATTGGCTAAAGAGATTATTGCAGCCAAAAATACTTAAAATATCTTCATTTGGTGTGGTTTCTTTTATCGATGAACCTGACGGCCTTCCTTCCGGATTCGGGATTAAGGATTTTTTCGATGGACTCGACCGGTTCGAAGATGATTTGCGGTGCTACCCTGAGCCTGGCCCGGAAATGGTCCTTGACCTGTTTTTCGAAGGCTTCGGAAACCAGCCTGCTCCCGGCATGAATGACGATTTCGTCGGTGCCGATGGCGTTGGTGTAGACTTCAACGTAATAATTGACAATATTCTCGATATTGTCGAGGATATCATACAGGGCCGGCGGGTAGAGCGTTGTGCCCTTGTATTTGATCATCTGCTGTTTCCTGCCCAGCACAGGCCCCAGGCGCATCGTCGTGCGGCCGCATTTACAGGGCTCGTTGTAATGATAGCACACGTCGCCGGTCTTGAAGCGCAGCAGCGGCATGCCTTCCACGCCAAGGGTGGTAATGGTGACTTCCCCGGCATTGTCGTCTGAAACCGGCAGGTCGTTTTCATCAAGGAATTCGACGATAATGAGTTCCGGATGATGGTGCCCACCGCAGCCGTGGCTGCATTCGGTGAAAGCTGTGCCCATTTCCGTGGAGGCATAGGTAGAATAGAGTTGAATGTCCCATTTCTCCCTGATCCGGCGGCTCAGCGTGGTGAGGGAGAAGTCGGGGTTGCGAAGCGGCTCGCCGATGCAGATGGCTTTTTTTATGCTCGATGAGCGGTAGTCGATGCCATGTTCTTCGGCGTATTCGATGAGTTTCAGGATGAAGGAAGGAACGGTGATGAAGGCATTGGGCTTAAAGCGGCGGATGGAGTCCCATTGCAGTTCCGGCATCCCGTTGCCGACACGGATGACACCTGCGCCGAGCTTGCGCACGCCAAGGAAATAAGCCAGTCCCGCCATGAACCGCCGGTCGATGGTGGTCATGAGCTGGTACAGGTCGTTTTCGCTGCCGTCGGCTACGGCAAAGGAGATGGCTTCGTTGTAGGCCAGGCGGTCGAGGTCACGGTCGGTCATGGCGAAAGTAACAGGATCGCCCAGCGTGCCGGAAGTCGTGATATAATCGATGATCTTATTTCGCGGCACACAGATAAAATCCTCATTATGCTTCTGCAGGTCATCTTTGGTAGTAGGAGGGATGCGGGTGAGATCTTCCAGGGTTTTGAACTTCGCCACATCGATCCTGTTTTTTTTAAAGAGTTTCCTGTAGAAAACAGATCTTTCACTCAGGTAGAACAGTTGTTCCTTCAGTTTTTGTTCCTGGAAGGATTTGATTTCGGATGATGGTCGCGATTCGATGGGTGGGAGCATTAGCTTAGATTTTTATAGCACACGGATGACACGGATGTTACGGATGACCGCGGATCAAAGGTAGTTAATTCCAAATTCCAAATTCCAAATTCCAGGTTCCAGGTTCTGGGGTTCCAAAGTTCCAATGTTCCAGGTTCCAGGGTTCCGGGTTTCTGGATTCAATTGTTAAGGTTCTGTGAATCAAGTAAGTCAATGGATGTTGGCCTTCTCCGTAGGAGATTAAGTATTGTAGGAAACAAAGCCAGTGACATCATTTAAGTTCCGTCAGGAACGACAGTATGGTAGGAAGCATAGTCAGTTAAATCATTTAAGTTCCGTCAGGAACGACAGTATGGCGAAGTAGGATGCAGATTATGCCAGAATGGGGAATATACATAGGAGGTTCTTACGATTTAGAGAATTTCATTATCGGGGTGGTCTTTATTGCGGTATTATTGCGTCGCCCCTACCATACTGTCGTCCCTGACGGGACTTTAGGTTTGGTGCTAATTCCATCTGCAATACTTGATCACCTACGGCGAAAGGCCAAAAGCTTCCCCCTCTCCAAACTGGAGAGGGGGTTAGGGGGTGAGGTCATTGGCTGACGGCGCCTCCTTCTCCAGCGCTTTCGAATAGTACTCGGCGGCTCTCCGCCCTTCGCCCTTTGCCTTGAAATAATCGCCTAAAATCCTGTAGGTATGGAAATATTCCGGGTTGTATTTAATTAAGGAATCGGCATCGCCTTCGGAATATTCTCCGGATTCGATTTTTTGGCTGAGGGATCTGTATTTCAGGAGATTTTGATAAACGGCCCCTGTAATTATACTGTCAGAAGAAATAATGAATCTTTCATTGAATCCTCCGTGGATCTTCGTGCCTCCTTCGTGGACCTTCGTGTAATTTAAGCCTTCATTTCCTGCAGAGTTCCACAGGGAATCCAAATCATAACGCCAGTATTCCCCTAACTGGTAAGGCGGACAGGCTATCCATAAGCGTCTTTTTTCCGGCTGGAAGATGATGGAATGATGCGCTATGAATTGATTAACGGCTTTTTCGTTGCCCAGGCCGATGTCTTTGCCCTGCATACCTTTGTAATCACGAAGCATGGAGGCTGCAATTTCCGGGCTGACAGCAGGATTTTCCTCCAGCAGTTCTTTTACCCGCCGGTAACGGTAAACAGAAGTTTCATTTTCCATGTTCTCCACGTTCAGCGGGTCATCCAGAAAAACCTGCGACTGGAAATGGTTGGTGACAATGATAAAGTTTGTATCCGGATCGTAGATCGAAATGTCGTCCGGCGATTTTTCGATCACCACCGCTTTGTGATCCGCTGCCGAGCCGATCAGGAAGGACTCGGCGACAAACGTCTCCCTGCTATCCGCAATCCTGTATGCTTCTTCGATGTTGGAGGCGTATTGCAGAATCTCCCTTGCCAGCAGCGAAACCGGCGTCCGGGCGCCCATCGGGATGGAGGATTTGGCTGCGTTAAGCGTTACTGTCAGCCCTTTTTCATTCATTCCTGAAACCACCCCCGCAAAGCCGGCCCAGGTCACCATCGCGAAGCTGTAACCGCTGTCGGGCCTGATAAAGCACAGGATCTTATCTTTAGCAAAATCGTCACTTACAAAGAAATCGAAATTACGGCCAAGGATCAGGCTGCTGTCGGCCGATTTTTCTCCCCAGGCGCCAAATGCGGTGCAGGCTACCAGGTTCATGTTCTGCACGGCATGACCAAGGTCGTGCGCGGCATGATAATTCAGCATCCGGGCATAGGCCGGCCCCATAAAACCGAACTCCGGCGAGGCAAAACGCGATATGCCATAAATTTCCTGCCGGTATTCATCTTTTACATAATCTTCTAAATTCCGGTTGAAAAAGCGGGTAAAAGAAAGCAGGAAATTCTGATAGAACTTCGAAGGGATCAATTCTCCCAATCGGGCCAGGAAGGCCTTTTCCTGCGCATAATTCAGCTCCTGCGTCAGCAGTCCGTGCGCATAGCCCACTTCGTACGGGCTCCCCTCGAGGTACATCTCCCACCAGCCCTCTCTTGCCTTGCGCAGCCAGCCGTGTTCGCAGCGGTATCCATCCGGCCCCGTTCCGGTCCGAACCATCGAAACCTGCTCCATACCTGCAATTTCAGGCTCATCGACCCTTGTCACTATCTTGAAATACACGTAAAAACCGGCAATGAGCAGCAGGAAACCCGCCAGGATGTAAAGGAAAATCTTTATGACCCTTCTTCTACGCATTGATGATCTTATTGACCAGTGTCTTGAAACCGATAAACTCCGAACAGGTTATAAATGCAGAAGTCGTCGTGCCCAGGATCCCGTGGATATTCAGGTTCTGTCCGGTCAGGAACAAATTGGGGATCTTGGTCTTTGGCAAAACGATCGAACGGATGGGGTCTTTGCAATCTTTCAGGATGCCGTAACCGCTTCCTCCCGGACTGCCTGTGAAATCTTTAAAAGTCACAGGGGTTGAAACATAATATTTTTCGATCCCGTTCCTGATGCCCGGATAACGTTTCTCCACTATGTCCAGCAGCCGCTCCGCCTTCATATCCCTGAAATCGTAATAGTCCTGCCCGCGCTGGTCATGCGGAAGATCGATCCATTTACTGCATTCTTCGGTCTTCATGAAAGAGATGATACTGGCCGTACGGGTGAATTTCCGCCCTTCTTCATAAAACGGGGTGTAAACCACATAAGAATGCGGCCAGGTTTCGTCGGTGTGATGATCGGAAAAATAATCGTCGGAATAATAGTGAAAGAGGTTGTGATTGAGATATGGGAAGAAATTCTCTTTAAATACCAAATAAACCGTAAAGAACCCGGCCGAATTCTCAAGTCCTTCAATCCGCTGGCGGTAACCGGAGCGGATATTCTCCAGCCCCTTCAGTTTAAGTGTTGTCGCAGGGTGAAGGTTCGAAATGAAAGTCTTTCCTTCAATTTTCGTCCCGTCTTTTAAAACCACAGCGTCGATTTTATTTCCTGAGACAGAAAACCCAGTGACTTCAGCGTCGGTAACGACTTTCCCACCGAAGTAAGAAAGCCTCTGCAAAAGGACATCCGTAATATGATCGCTCCCGCCGGTCACTTTCCAGGCGCTGCTGACAAAAGAATTGCGGTTGCAGGAATGCATGTAGAGCGGCGTACGTCGTGCCGCGCCATGGTAAACGCTGTTACCGCCGGCGAGTACGTGTTGCAGCCTGGGGTTTTTAGTGATGCCGGCCAGGTACGACATGGTGCATCGGTTCAGCTTTGACAGATCGAGATTAAAAGATTCAGCCGTCTCAAGATCATAAAGCGGGATGCTTTTTATGGATTCATGGACGGTCCTTACGTAGTGGTCGATAGCAGAATGCTCTTCCGGGAATTGCATTTTCATGGATTCCCGGAAATTCTCCCAACCCTGCGCCAGCCTGTATTCGGTGTTTTCTTCACCGAATGTGATCCTGTCAAAACCATCTTTATCAAGCTGTTTCAGCTTCAGGGTGGGAATGATGCCGAGGTAGTTGAAGAAGCGGTGCAGTGTCTGCCCCTCTTCCATACTGCCGATATAATGAAGGCCCGTGCTGAACTTATGCCCGTCACGCTCAAATGCCATCAGGTTCCCGCCTGCATGATGGTTCTTCTCAAGGATGCAAACCGAATGCCCCTCCTTTGCCAGGATGATCCCGCTGACCAGGCCTCCTATGCCACTGCCGATGATTACAAAGTCAAATTCCAAATTCCAAATTATTAACCCTCCCCCTTTATTCCCCCTCCCTAATATTAGGGAGGGGGTTAGGGGGTGGGTTCATTTGCTAACCACATACACTATATTCGAAGTCACCTTCGTTTCATCAATCACTTCCACCTTCAGGTCATATCGCGAGAGTATCCCCGAAATTTTCGCCCTGCTGGTGAAATAAAGTTCTTTTTGTTCGCCCCGGGTCTGGTTGAAACCGATCCGCGTGCTGAAAAATTCAGATAAACGCGTCCCGGCGTGCTTCCGCCCCATTTGCCGGTCAGCATCACGGATGATCAGGACGCCGCCTTTGTCCAGCTTCTCTATACAACGTATGAGGAGCCTTTCCTGTTCATCCTCCGGGAAATAGTGAAGAACATCGGCCAGGATAATGCCCTTACTTGCCGGAATATCAGTTTCAAGCGCATTTCCGTGAATAAAATCCAGCCGGTCATTTTTGCCCGGACAATGATTGGCCACTTCGATCTTCTCCCGGTCGTAATCAATCCCGGTAATCTTCCTCCCTTCCGACAAAAAGCTCAGCATATAGCCCATAAAACCATATCCACAACCGATATCGGTGATCTGCCCTTCTTTCGGAAGATATTTATGGAATAGGTCATAATTATTTTCCAGCCTGAGCTTAACTCTTAAATACCATTCCAGGACAGGGCCTTTGTATATGTAATTCTTGATCAGCTTTGCCCTGAAATAAGCCGGGGTTTCTACTATTTCTGACAGTTTCCGGTATTCTTCCCCAACGTAACGCCTGATAGCCCTGGATTTCCCGAGCAGGCCCTCACCAAAACGCATGTCGTCCGGGCTTATCCGTGGCAAAAACTTAATAGTCACTCTTCCCTGCTTCAGAAAATATTCACCTTTGGTCATGATCGGTCCCGAACCATGGACGATGATGGGTAAAATATCGATTCCGAGCTCTTTTGCAAGATAGAAGGCACCTTTGTGGAAGCGGTGGACATGATTGTCGGGGGAACGGGTACCTTCAGGGAAAATCAGGACAGAATATCCTTCTTCGACATTTTTTCTGATCCTTGGTGTCAGGGATTCCATACCGTCGGAAATGGCAAAGAACTCTGCCATTTTTACCAGCGGCCCGTAAAGCTTGCTTCCCTGGACCCGGTCGTTGGTCATTTCCAGCAATTTGGGATGAAGCATGAGGATAAGGGCGATATCGACATGCGATTGGTGATTGGCAATGACCATTGCAGGTTTCTTCAGATCTTCACCTTCGGGTTTAATGATCTTTTTTGGGGTGAGAAAGTTTGCATAGATCAGTATGCGTGTGGCGAGCATCATCCCGTAATGGAAATGATCCTTGACCTTTTTGCTTTTCAGCCTGAAAAGCTTGAAACAGACCATACCGTATAGTAACAGGACAATTGTCAATGTGACGAAGATCGTCAGGGAAATGATGGCGAAAATAAAATCTTTGAGCGTCACCGGTACAGGTCTTTTTCGGTTATCGACATAAACCAGCCATTTGAACAGGACCGGCCCGAGGCTCCAGGTGATGAACCAGACCGAAACGATACCGATGATAGCAGCGTATGCCATGGCTTTCAGGGCGGGATGCGTGGCAAAGATCAGCACCCCGAGGCCGGTCAGGGTGGTCAGAGCATCCATCAGTACCGAAGACCGGAAGGAATTGATATCACCGTGGCCGGATTTATACTGCTGCAGCATGCCCTGGATGGAGAATATGGCGTAATCGATCCCAAGGCCAAAGACGAAAGAGGTGATGATGATGTTGAAGATGTTCAGTTTCATGCCGAACAGCCCCATGATACCAAGGGTCCAGATCCAGCTGATGAACATGGGGATAAAGGTGATGAGTGCCAGTTCGATCCGGCCGTAAGAGACCAGGAGCACAACGAAGACGATCAGCAGCGAAATGAGTACCAGCTTGTTAAAATCTTCATTCAGGATATCCATGAAAGTGCTGGTGAGGAACTGCTTATCGAAAATAAATGAAGTTACATCGCCTTCAAGGGCTTTATAAACTTCTGGCTTATCTTCCTGCCTGACCTTGAGTATCGTGGTGACCGTTGCCATCCCCTCGCTTTGCGAAAGGTAAGGATCAAGCATCAATGTGTTCAGAACAGGAAGATCAGTGGGTTTTACGGGAATAAATTCTTTATCCAGCCACCGGCTGAAACCATCAAATCCCGAGGTTTTAAAACCGGCCTGCGATGCTGAACTGCCAAGGCTTTCCTTAACCATTGCCAGTTTTTCAACGGTCCAGTATTCATTCCAGCGACTGATCCTTATTTGCTGTTCTTCAGCTGGCAGGGCAAGGGATGTTACGGCAGTATATTTTTTGACCAGGCCCTGATCTTTCAGTCTTTCCGCTTTTTGAAGGAAAACACGGGTATTTTTCAGCGCTTCATCGGCATTATCACCTTTTGTGACGACAAAAACCGAGCGCAGTGTGTACTGGCTGATCTGTTCCAGCGTCGATTCGGCCTGCTTAAGATTTTCAGGCATGGAGCTCATCCCCGTGAGGTCGCCTTCAAATGTTACTTTTTTCGAGGTAAAGAAGAAAACGATTGTCAGGAGGAGGATGAGGATGGTCAGCCAGCTGTGTTTTTCAATAGGGTAGGAGGCCAGTCGCATGACTGAGCGGTTCACCAGGTTTTCCCTGGGTTTTTCCCATTTTATTTTTTTTGTAAGATAAGGGAGGAAGACGAGGGTAAGCAATCCTGCGGCCAGGATGCTGAAACCGGCGAACAGCCCGAGGTCGCGCACAGCTTCTGACCTGACGAGCATCAGGGTGAAAAAATCCCCCGATGAGATGATGCTGCTCATGACGATGGGCAGGGCAATTTCTTTCAGTACTTTCCGTGGCTCTTTCAGTTCCCGGAGATGGTTCAGGTAATGGATCGTGTAGGCAATGGCAATACCCAGCAACACGGCGCCAAACCCGAGGGAGATGGCGGAAATTTCATGGCTCAGGAGCGAGAGGACTGCAACCGAAATTCCGGCGCTCATCAGGGTGGTAAGCACGATGGCGGGGATGACCCGGAACCGACCGAAGTAAAATCCGATGAAGAGTATCAGCAGGACAATAGCCAGGTTCATCGTCAGCAAAATGTCGCGCTTGAGCTGTTTGGCATTGGCCACCGAAACTGCAAGGGTGCCGAAATAGCCGGCACGGATACTTCCCCTGCTTAGGTCTTCCCCGTTTTTAATCAGCCTGTCCAGCTTTTCCAGGAGGATGGAATTCATGGCCGTTTCCGTCGATTTTTGCGATGGGGAAAGGAACATGAGCAGGTATTTCATATCGCCGGAGAAAATATACCCGTCGTGGATCCGGTAGCTTTCGTCAACTTTAAACGATTCCGTTTTTTTCAGGGCGATGGAAGTGAAGCCCAGGGGGTCGTTCAGGATAATGTCGCGCGTAACCATCCCGGCAGGGGAGACCAGGTTTTTGTAAGCAGAACGCACGGACTGGTCGATGGAGGCGGGGGTGGTCAACGAATCCAGCTTCCGGTAGTCTTTTTCTTCCAGAAAGATGGGCAGGTTCTGGTATAATTCGCTGTAGAGTCCTTTTGCAGCCGAATCATCAGCCTTATCCCGGATTTTGCTCACCAGGCCGGGCATCATGGAAGACCTGACGGAATCGGCCAGGGTAGATGCAAAAAGGATCAGCTCATCAGCCGGTACCGGTGCATCCTGCGGGCCGATAAAGATCACCAGTTCATCCGCGAATGCGGACTGGTTAACCACCTGGAGGTACTGGTCGACCTTTTCGTTGCGGGGCAGGACGCGTGAAATATCTTCCGACAATTTAAGGCGAAGGCCGGCAATGACAATAAAAGCCAGCAGCAGCGCCAGGAATAGGAAGAAGACCCAGCTTCTCCGTGTAAACAGATTGTATATGGCGGTGAAGAACAGGCTCATTTTTTACGGAAGATTGTGAGGGCCAGCCAGGTTATCAGTCCGGCCAGGATGCCCATTGCCAGGCCGAATACCAGCGCACCGACAATATATTGCACAAAATTATTTTTCACAAATTCGAGGGTAATGCCCGAATCGTAATTGATTTCCCCATGATTGCCAAGTACAATGCCCCCGGTTACATAACTTCCGAAAAGGATAAATGGGATTGCCGGCGGGATGCTGATATTCGAAGAGACCAGTGTGATGGCCTTGTTCAGCTTCAGGAGGATGGCCAGGGCCAGTGCAATTGCCATTTGCCAGCCCCAGACCGGCGCAATGCCCATAAATACGCCAAGTGCGACAGATGCCGATTTCCTGAAACTGGATTCATCAGGATTGAGAAGGTGCTTCCGGATCATCTCCCTGAGTCCGTTTTTGGTCATCTTTCTGATGATCATCAGTGGCCTGAAAATCAGCAGCCCCAGGATGACCAGGAAGGTATTGAGGATACTGATGCGGGTGAAATCGATGAACGGCCGGAAATGGGAGACCCTTTCCTCTTTTGGGTGATAGATCACGCTCACGGGCACAGAGGCCAGCGGGATCCCTTTCCAGGCAGAACGTATCAGCACCTCGATCTCGAATTCAAATCGTTTGGTAAAGAACCGCATTTTTGAGAGCCTCTCCAGTGGATAAAGGCGATAGCCCGATTGGGTATCGGGCAGCCTGTAGCCGGTTTCCACCCAGGTCCAGAAATTAGAGAACTTATTTCCGAAGGTAGATCCCCCCGGGATTCCCGCCTGTTCCATGTTCCTGGCGCCAATGATCAGCGAACCGGGCCCGGTTTCAATTTTACTGAAAAAGGCCGGCAGGTCACCGGGCAGATGCTGCCCGTCGGAATCAATGGTGATCGCATACGCAAAGCCTTGGCGGATAGCCTCTTTAAAGCCCTGCCGGATGGCAAAGCCTTTGCCCTGGTTACGTTCGTAATGAAGCGAAGTAATGCCGGGAAACTTATGGATGATCTTCCTCGTGCCGTCGGTAGAGCCGTCGTTTACAACAATAAGCCTGTCAGTAATTTCCAGCACGCCCCGGATTATCTGCTCCAGGGTTTTTTCGTTGTTATAGGTCGGGATGATGACGCAGCAGTCAGGCGTTTTAAGCGATGGGTATACAGGTTTTTCAGCCATAATAAAACGCCGGTAATGCCGGTATGTTAATTGCTTTTCGCCATGATCTGCTCTGAAGCGGTTTCAGTCCACTTGCAGATATCTTCGATTTCTTTTTCGTTAAAAACCGCCCTGCTGTGCATAAAAACATAGCTCTTCAAAGGCATTTCCCCTTCGGTGATCTCCTCGCAGATTGCCGTGAGCAGCTTGATTTGCTTTTTCTTGTCATAATTGGCCCACTCCGAGAAATTCAGATGTTCCTTTCCTTCCCGGATGTGATTTGCCATGAGCCAGGATACCGGGGCAACCCGGTTATAAACAGGATATTTGGTTTTGTTGGAATGACAATCATAGCAGGCATCCGCTATTTTTTTCTTTACCACGCCAGGTACCTCAAGGACGAAAACAATATCATTCTGAGGATTGACCAATTTATCGTTTTTTTCTGGCTGAAAAAACTGGATTACGATGAAAATAAACAGCACCGAACCCAGGATGATCCAGGTTTTCTTCATTTTTATTAATTTTTGAAGATGACTTACTTGCCCATTAATTTTGCGGATTCTTCCGAGATCCACTTATTGATCACGTCCTTCTTTTCCTGGGTCAGGGCATGGTCGGGGAATTTGGAAAGATATTTTTCCGGCGGCATATTGCCTTCCTTTATTTCTTCACCCATCGCTTCCATCTTGCCGACTTTCTTGGCATCCGACAGATCTGCCCACTTGGAGAAATTCAGCTTGCCCTTGGATTTAACATTGGTAGATGCATCGGAGTGGCAGTCGAAACAGGAGGTTTCAAGAATTTTCTGAACGTCTTCCGGAAATGCTGCCGCAGCTTTTTCCTGGGGAGGGTTTGTGACAGTTTTGGAACTATTAGTAAAAGCTAACAGGGCTAAGGAGGCAGCGATGATTGCTATTGCTGTAAAAACTGTTTTTTTCATGTTCATTATTTTTAATTGGTTTGACTTTAATTAAAAGGAGTACAAATTTAAGCAAAAATGATTTGCTATTTGACGAAATTTAACCGCAAAGGCGCGCGAAGGGATTTCACAAAGGCGCACAAAGGATAATTTGACTCAAAACTACTTCTTCGTGCGCCTTCGTGCAAACCTTTGTGTGCCTTTGTGGTTAATTGTAGTCGTATGAGCAGAAATCTCAGCAATTATTGCATCAACAACCGCAATCCCTTGATCTTCACGAAAACAACATCGCCGGCCCGGAAGACCAGATCAGCTTTATACCTGTCTTCTTCTTTAACAATCGAACCCTCGAGCAATAGAACAGGATTTACCATCGGATCCACCATCTGCAGGAACTTTATGACCGAAGCCTCCTTCACGGCCAGTTTTTTACCAATGATCATGCTGGCGGCTGCTGCAGCGATTTCGACCAGCACAACACCCGGCACAATGGGCTGACCGGGGAAATGGCCTCCAAAAACCTCATGGGCAGCGTTAAAGGTAACGGTGGCAGTGAAGGAATCGCCGTCGGTGGCGGGGTTGGATATTTTGTATAAGGTGATCATTAAGTTGTCATTAGGTTGTCATTAGGTGGTCATTAAGTGGTCATTAGGTAGTAATTAGGTGGTCATTGGTTGTTATTGATGGTCTGCTTTTCTCCGGAGGAGAAACATATTTATAGGTAAAGCCCAATCACACCGCAAAAGTTCCGTCAGGAACGACAGAAAGAAACAGGTTAATCATTGTCAATAATTTGATTTTAATTCAAGATTAAATCCATTTCGTAATTCAACCTTATCTGGAATGGCTGATAATCCATATTTTAAAGGAAATGCCATCTGCAAACATCTCTCAAAATTCTTAATAAACGGCTTATAATCAATTGCCGGGGCAATATTTTTGACGATCAGCTTTGAATGTTTCGACGAACGATCGAGTGTTCCTTCCAGGTAGGTCATCCCTAATTCATTATAAAATGCAATCCGTAAATTTCCATCTTCCATTTTTTTAACCAGCATAAGCCCTGAAATTTCCCTCTCACCCCAGTTTATCACTGTTTTGAACGTCATCTTTTCAAAGGAGCCGGAAACAAGTGAGTCAATGGGATTTGCAGCCCATGTACCGGAATAGCTTACCCTTGCCGATCGGCATGCAACCCCTGTGATCAAAAGCAGGCTAATCCAGGCGGAATATATCAGCAGGTATCGCTTCATTCAGCTTTTTATTGCGGAAAGTTATTTGTGTGAAATCGCCCGATTTCTCAAACATCTTAAGCTCTTCAACGGAAAAATCGGTCTTGTTCAGTTTCAGCTCAATGCCTGAGAGGTAATCTTTCATAGCCGTTCCGGCAGGGACAAGTTTTGCCAGGTAATACCCCGGCGCTTCAAACCAGCTTGTGCTGAACTGTTCGCTGTTCAGCAGAGTGCCGTTTACCATGCCTGTCATTACATTGCTGATCTCTAAAAACATGCGGTTGGCGCCGGCATCGAAATCTTTGGCTTTCCCATCATCGATGATGCGGATGTGCTCTCCGCTTAAAATGATCGCATAAGCAAACGGGGCATCATATTCCCATCGTAATTTCTTTTCTTTTTCAAAATAAAATTTGCCTGTAGAAATCACCTTTTCTTCCAGGAAGCTCATCTCCTTGACCTGTGTGAAATCTGCCGTAATGGAAGTGGTGTTTTGGGAGAAGAGACTGACTTGTTCAATGAGTTTCGCCGGATCTTTTACAGGGATGTCATTACTGTTTTGTGCCATCGATATCTTTATGGCAACTAAAATTAATAAGGTTAAAACAGATGATTTCATAATTTCTTTTTTGCCACTAAAGCACCAAATCACAAAATAACACAAAAGGTATCTTGCCGGCACTGGTACTTTTAGTGTGATTTTGTGTCTTCGTGTTTTTGTGGCTTCACCAGGCTAATTATTCTGCACATTCTTTTTTAGTTGGATCCTTTATGATAGATCATTATAATATCAACAGTATCATTCCCGCTCACATCAAAAGCGGCCTGCTCAAACTTCGGCCTGCCAGGGACCTGTTTCTTTGTCGAAAAACCATATCCTTCCTTCGGAATTCCCAATTCAGTAACATCCAGTGCTTCATTCAGGTTTTCGTCATGATATATGGCGATGGCATATTTTCCATTTGGAACCTCATCAAAATGAATGACTTCCGTTTCTTCGTTCACTGTTATTTTAGCCTTCATCAGGGCGCTGTCGGGCACCTGGAAAAACTCCGGGCGGCTGTGCAGGCTGATGTAAAGATCGCCTTTCAGCGGCTTCAGGCCCGAAACAGAAACAGTCAGCTGGTTATTTTCACCCGGAAACTGTAAAGCTAAAATCAAAAATATTATACCCGGAAAATTCATGATAGTTTTCTTCTTTTATTACTTTTCGTGGATCTTCGTGACTCCTTCGTGTAACTTCGTGAAATTAATCCTAAGCTACTTTTATAACACGAAGGACCACGAAGAAGACACGAAGGACCACGAAATTCTTCAGTCTTCAATCATTTTAAACCTGTAACCTTCAGCCTTTATCTTCAAAATAATATCCTCCAGTACCTCTCCCGTGATCCTCCTGTCGTCATGCAACAGGAGGATCGCCCCGGGGTGCAACCTTTCGATTACCCTTTCCGTTAGCTTTTCCTTATCCTTCAGTACCGTGTCAAGGCTCCTTACCGACCAGCCAATTGTCTTATATCCCAACTTTTTAACCACTTTTGCAAGGACCGGCGTTGTAACCCCGTAAGGAGGCCGGAATAATCCCGGACGTTTTCCCGTCACTTTCTTGATTACTTCATTAGCTTTCTGCAAATCCTGTTCCATTTTTTTTCTTCCGAAGAGATCGAAAAAGAATGCGTGACTGTAAGAATGGTTCCCCAGCTCATGGCCTTTTGATGCTATTTGCCTGAGCAATTCCAGCTGCTTTTCAGCTTTATTCCCAATTACGAAAAAAGTAGCTTTAACCTGGTGTTTTTCAAGAATATCAAGAATGACGGGAGTATGGATTTCATCCGGGCCGTCATCGAATGTAAGTGATACTTTTCTCTCGCTTGTGTTTGTCCTGCAAATCACATCGGTGTAAAACCCGGAACATATTTTTACTGAACCCATCACCAGCAAATAAATATAAACCACCCCCAATACAACAAGCAACCATCCATACTGTATATTGATGATCATCAGCATGATACAAACGGCTGCAAGAATGATAACACCAATGCTTGCGGTGCGGAAGCTTAGCATGATGTCAGAAGGATAAGAGAATGGTGAAGGTTTTTATAATGATTGAAGATGAGGATATTTTTGAGTTGTGCGGGTTTTTGACTTTCATCCAGGAGTGTGACCTCAGGTACCTGCCCGCTTTTCATGATCTTTGCGCCCAGCCAGAGGGCAAAGGAGGAAGCCAGGTAATGCTCCCCGCAGAGATGCTTGTACCAGGCCTGTGCGGTATTTTCACCGAAATAATTCCTGACCGGATCGTAAATGGCATCGTTTTCCGGATCGGAGTTCAGGCCAAGGATCACCAGGTCTATATCACTGGGATTAAGTTTCTTTGAAGATAAAAATTCCTCTATGAAGCTTGTGGCTTGTGGCTTGTGGCCAGGATTGAACCGTGTTGCCAACCCACTGATCCGGGCGTAATTCTGGGCACTTACCTCCCGGCTCAGCAGGAAGAAAGATGCCCCTTCGCCGGCTATTGTACCCGGGGTTTTGTTATTTAAAAGACTGAGGTTGCTGACTTCGCCTTTTTTCCAGAATCCCATACTATCGGTAACCGTAAAATGGTTCTGTGTTATCTCTTCGATCCCGCCAAGGAGGACTTTGTCGGAAGGCTTCTCTTCCAGCCACATCAGGCTGTCGAGCAGGGCATTCTCCAGCGACAGCGGCCCATGCACGTAGGTCAGGTTATAGTTGTTGCAGCCAAGCATAACGGCGATGCTGGCGCCAACGGTATTGTGCGTCGACTGGATGAAAGCGGTCGGGTTCAGCAGTTTCTCGCCGTTATCCAGGATCCCGTTGAGGAACTTCTCCGTTTCTTCCATCATTCCAAGGCCTGTCCCGGTTATGATCGCGTCGGGCTTTTCAACCCCGGCGTCCTTCAGGCAAATGCCCGCTGCGGTAACGCCCATCTTTAACAGGCGGCTCATTCGCCGCAGTTGGTTGGGCTGGATGAACTGCTTGTAATCGGGATCAACAGCCTGCAGCCGTGCGGTATGATATTCACGTATTTCTTCAAGAAAAGCGGCGTTATCGAACGTCTGCTGCGGTGAAATGTTCCCTATGCCCCTGATGTATGCTTCCATGTCAGCAGGCTGAAAAGATTAAGGTCGAATCGTTGCCCCCGAAGCCGAAAGAGTTGCTCAGGACGTGCTTGAGCTCAATCCCGGTGACCAGTTCTTTAACGGGCTCAAAGTGAAGCTCATCGATCTTCTCTTTGAAATTCAGGTTCGGGAAAACCATTTTATTCTGAATGGATAAAATGGATATCACCGCTTCGACGGCGGCAGCAGCACCAAGTGTATGGCCGGTAAAAGGCTTTGTCGATGATACAAGAGGGATATTCTCCCCAAAAATTCTTTCGATAGCGATGCCTTCAGTCAAATCATTATTATCCGTCCCCGTCCCATGGGCATTAATATAATCTATAAACCTGGGCTTTAGCCCAGCGTTTGAAAGAGCGTTATTCATCGAGAGATAAGGTCCGTAGCCATCGGGGGAAGAAGCGGTCTGGTGGTAGGCGTCGTTGGCGTTGGCATATCCGCTCAGCTCGCAGAGCGGGATCCGTTTGCCGAGGGCCTCTTCCGATTCAAGCACCAGGAAAGCGGCGCCTTCGCCGAGGTTCAGCCCGGTGCGGCTCTTGTCGAAAGGCCGGCAATGATGCTTGTCGAGGATCATCAGCGTGTTGAAGCCGTTGAGGGTAAATTTCGAAAGTGAGTCGGTGCCGCCGGCAAGGACCCTGTCGAGTAAGCCATGCTTTATCAGCCTGGCGCCGAACATGATGGAGTTAGCGGAGGAGGAGCAGGCGGTGCTGATCGTGCTGACCATATCACGAAAACCCAGCCGGGCAGCAATTTGCTCGGTGCTGTAGCTGCAGTCGTGGGTCAGGACGAAATTGTTGTAAGGTTTTCCCAGGTGGTAGTTCCGGTAATTGATCTCGGTTTTGTCCATTCCGCCGACGGTGCTGGCGGAGATGACCCCGGTGCGGAACTGCCTGTCCTGCGGGTCGATGCCGGCATTGTGCAGGGCTTCTTCCGCGGCGATCATGCCGAGCAGGGCAGTGCGCGGGTTCATGTCGATATCGGAAATGCCGGCCATGATGGCGAGTTCTTCGTTGGTGAGTTTGATCTCGCCTGCCGGAAGTTCGTCGCGGTGTATGGTGTCGAGAATGGAAAGCTTGCTGATGCCGTGGCGGGTGGCCCGGAGCGAGGCAAGGGTTTCGCCGGTATTCTTACCGATGGCACAGATAATCCCGATGCCCGTGACAAATACCCGGCCAGCCATAATTTATTTCTTTTGGTGCTCGAGGATGTAGTCGGCCATGGTACGGACCGATGCGAAGATCTTACGGCCTTCTTTTGGGTCTTCGATCTTGATCCCGTAATTTTTTTCGAGGAGAACGATCAATTCCAGCGCATCGATGGAATCCAGTCCGAGCCCGTCGCCAAAAAGAGGGGCGTCGACGTCAATGTCTTCCGGCTTAACATCTTCCAGGTTTAAAACCTCAATAATCTCGCTCTTAAGCTTTTCCGTAAGTTCCATCCTATAAGGCTTCTTTAATGATTCGTTCTATATTTGAAGCGTCAAAGATAATTATTTCCTGCGGTTGCGTAAATGATTTTACCATTTCCTCTTTTTCAACCAGCAGCAGGCACGACGAAAGCTTTTCATGGTAAGATTCTACATATCCCGCGATGCAGCAACTAACCCGGTTGGAGGCAAAAAGTTCATCCACAAGGGTAAAAATCATTTGCGGATCGGGCTTTTCACTGATAAAGACGCCATTTTCCCCTTTTATTTTATGCCTGATGGCGATTTCGCCGGTCATAATATTCGGCAGGGTATAAACAAAAACAGAAGGGCTTGGAAAGTAATTTTCCCGGTCGCTTATGCTTTCCTGGTGTTTTTCATCCGTATCAAGGGAGGATGATGAGTTCAGGATGATCATGCCGGTTTCTCCGGCAGGATACCGGGAAGCGATACCGGCATCTTTCAACAGCGCTTCTGCTGTAAGGAAAGCCAGTTTGCAAAGCTTATCCATCTTAAAGAATTTCGGATACTGGATGCCGAGGTTCCTGTAGGCTGATTTAAGGAATTCAGCAGAATTACCAGACGCATCCTCATATACAATCGAACCATTGATCAATAGAACAGGAGGCTTAACAGCGGAATAGCGCGTGATGAGCATAATAGATTTCTTCCTTGATCAGGCGAAAGTACAAAAAATCCATCTTCTCTTAAAACCCCGGAACCCTGGAACCCGGAACCCTACCACCTATATCTGACCCCGATGAAAGCAACCCCAAAATACGGATTAGCGTAGGTCTTATCAGGGCTCAGGATCTGGAATTCCACCCCGGGGTTCATTTCTGTGTAAAGATCAACATGATTCCAGAACGATTCGGGTTTTTTACATATGTTGAGACTGAGTCCAATCGGGATGAATACCCTTGCGAATTGCATCGGGCTTTTCAGATTGGTTGTGGAAGAATAATAGGTAGTGCTGTAATTATCGCCATAAAAATAATAAGGGTCACCTTCTGAGGGCTGATCATACTGGTTATAATAGTTGACCGTCCTGTAGGTATCTTTATTAACTGTAACCGAAGATCTCAGCGAAATCCCGTAGTTAAAACCGACACCGGCATAGAATTTCACCTTGCGTTTTACATCTGTTTTAAACAAATAACTTGCCCCGAAACTGATCTCGGAAAAATCCAGCGAATAACTGTAACGCTTGTTAATGACCGAATCGGCATATAAGGTCCCGCCACCGCTCACCGACTGGAAAGTATCGATCACGAAGGAATTTTCATCATAATAAAAGAAATTATTCCTTGTACCCATGCTCCCGCCGACACTGAACCTCAGCTCACGGTTTTCACGGTACTTCCCGAGCTTTTTGCTGTAAGGGGTAAGTCCAAGGTTAAAAAGCAGGTTGCCATTACCGCTTCCGCCGGTGGTATACATCCCTCCGTAAGAAAAAGGTCCATAATAATCCCATCCGGAACTCCAGTTCGACAACCCGGTAATATCAATGAACAGATCCGGGTCTTCGACAGCATCTTTAAGGATATAATAATCAGATTCTGTATTGGAGGTCATTGCCCCGCCGAAGCCAATGCTGGAGCTGAATGAAGACACCCTGAAGCAGGATTGTTTTGTGGAAGTTTCCTGGGCAATTGCAAGATTGATAAGTAAAATCAAACTTAACAGCATTAAAGATTTTTTTATCATAGTCTATAAGAATTAACATTGGTTTAGTTAAGAAATAACGCTATATAAATTTATTTATTTTATGCAGATTTTAAGAGCAAGGCAAT
Organism: uncultured Bacteroidales bacterium; assembly: GCA_964371595.1. Taxonomy (GTDB): domain Bacteria; phylum Bacteroidota; class Bacteroidia; order Bacteroidales; family JAGOPY01; genus JAGOPY01. Next base: position 33,158 of record CAYJNJ010000035.1, read on the forward strand.
TGATAAAACCTTGTCGGTAACTCACAGTTCGGCTGAGTTTGTACCGCTGAGGCGCTGAGGCGCTGATAGATGAACATCCCTGCATCTCTGTGTCACGGCGGTAGAATAAGGTATTTTACTAAGCAAGATGGAATCATGAAGTCTTACAAATCTGCATGAAAAATATATTACTGCCCCTTATCCTCCCCGAAATTGAACGAAGCCCCGAAGTAAAGACTGATGGCGTTATACCAAGATTTCATATCATAGGTGCGTATACCCTGGAGGGCAGTATTTTCAACGGTATTATATTCCACTGGATCGGAAAGGTTGGCAAGCTGCTGCTGGTCACTGGTATGGCCAAAGGTGTACTGGAGCCCGGTGATGATGTCCTGGCCCAGGATATTCCATGACAGCCCGCAGGTTACATTATAGCGGTCGACATTGAGCGACTGCATTTTATTGTATCCCGTGTACTGGTCATAGTCCAGGTTTTTCCGGTAATTGAAGTCGGTTCTGAACCCACCCATAAGGAGGAGGCCCTTTTTCAGGGTCCAGCTATAGCCGAGGGCGGCATTCAGCACGGGTTTAGCGCCGGTTGTAAAGGTCAGCCATTCTGTGAACAGTACTTCTTCGGTAAGAAAATCCGGACCGATATTTAGGCTTTCTTCCGATTCGACCATGCGGTACGGGTCGATTTTAAAAAAGTATTCCAGGCTGCTGTAAAAGATCCTTTTGCGGCCCGGGAAATAATAATTAAATCCTGCTGCTATCGACAAAGGCGTCCTGTAAGCAACTTTCATATCTTTCTTTTCCTTATAGTCAACGATGATATAATCAGGGACAGATTCGCCGCTTTCAGGCATAGTGATATTACTCTGTTTCTCGGACCGGGTCACCCGTTTACCATCGGAGTAGATCCCTCCCAGCGAAGGGGTGGTGATACTCAGACCCAGGCTGTAATTATCAGTCCTGTAAAGCAGACCGGCTTTCCATGTCAGCCGGTAATCGTTAAATTTGAGATATTCAGATTGCTCAAAGGCAGCCACATAAAAAGGGACATAATTATCATCGATAAAGATGGAATCTTCTAAGGAATATGCTTCAATACCGAGCGTTTCACTGTAAGTAAGGCTTTTAATGGTCACGAACATGCTGGCCCCGGCGCTGAGTTTTTCGCCCAGGTTAACCGATCCCCCGAAACCTATCCAGTCGTCGCGGAACTGGTTGCTAAACTGGTAAAGTGCATAATATCTTTCATTGCCCGGGATGCCTGTCAGGATATCAATACGCTCATCAACAGCTTCGTTAATAGTGGCCTTTGTGTTTTCATTGTTCAGAATGGCGATTTCGAAGCTCCAGTTTTTAAATCTTTTTGATTTGATCATATAGGAAATAAACCGAGGCTCAACGGATGCCCTGGAATTATTGATGTTGATATCTTCGCCAAGGGCATTTTTCACATTGATAAAATCGAAGGAAAACAGGCTGGCATTCACTGAAAATTTGGAGGCTTTCACTTCAGAAATGCTGGCCGGGTTATAATAGATGGCGCTGGGGCCGGAACCGCCGCCGACCACCGCCCCTGAAAGCAAGGAAGATTCTTCATTGAAGCTTCTTGTCCAGTAGTTATAGGATTGGGCGGAAGAAAGCAGGGGCAAAATACAAACCTGGATGATAATAAATGCCTTAAGCCATATTTGTCCCGGAATCCTTGTGATCATAAAGTAAAGATAACAGGAAATTCTATCTCGCAAATGCAAAAAATATATCGCATAGTCGGGCTCCATGGTGAGTTTATTTTTTCACACTACACTTATTTTTTCTATATCTTTATTGTGACCTAACCGACCTTAAAATGAAACGTTTATCTATCCTGGTTTCACTGTTATTGGGATGCTTTTTAGCGAATTCCCAGTATTCCTATTTCAACGAAGAATACAACAACGACCAGAACAGTGGCGCAACCGGCATTTTCGAAACGGATTCAGGCTACATCATTGGTGGCTGGAGTGCAACCGTTGATAATGGAGAAGACATGAACAAAGTGCTGATCACAACCATCGATTTCGAGGGCAACCAGATTTCCTGGAAGACCTATGGAGAGCTTGGATGGCAATTCAATGTCAGTCAGAGCGGAGGCTTTACCCGGTTATCCGATGGGGGTTATACCGTATGCGGGACCACATATAACGGGGATTTATACGGTACTTTTGTGATGAGGTTTGATCAGAATGGCGATTCCCTGTGGACCAGGATCTATGGTGAACTATCTCCGCTGGGGGATACCCTGATTATACCATTTACCTGCCTGGAATTGCCTGACCATGGACTTATCCTGACCGGATGCATCGATAACATGCCTGGCGGCACTAATGTTTTCCTGATGCGCACCGACAGTCTTGGCAATGCTATTTGGCAACAGCAGTATGGGGTTGGATCCTGGACCGAAGTAGGGAGCTCAATTGCCCTGTTGCCCGATGGGGGATTTCTGATCGGTATAACTAGGTATTATGCGCCGTTAAACACTTACCAGGCTGACGTGGGATTGCTAAAAACCGACAGCCTCGGGAACCTGGTCTGGCTGAATTATTATGGCGGAGAGTTTGAAGAGTGGGGTGCTTGTGTCACTGTTGGCCAGGATGGAAATTACCTCGTAAGTAGCGTGTATGCTGTCTACCAGGATAATACCGAATTCCCTGAGCAAAAAGCCTGGATATTTAAAACCGACACGGCCGGCAATGTGCTCTGGGAAAAGACCTATGCCCGCTGCAATTTCTTCGGCTTTTCCACAAATATTACAGAGCTGAACAATGGAGATATCATTGCATCAGGTCAGGCATCCTACACCGACGGCTTTGGCACATTCGGCTATATTCTTAAAACAAACAGTATCGGCGACAGCATATGGATGAATGACTACTTTGTTTATCCCGAGGATGTCAATTTTCTAAACAATATGATCATGACATCGGATAATGGGATGATACTGACGGGCTGCACTATCGGTCCTCCGTTGCATACACCGTCGGTGTGGGTGGAGAAGCTGGATGATCGGGGACTGATAGTGGGAGTAGATGAGCCGGGAAGCGGGGGAGCAGGGATGCAGGGAAATATGGAGGTGTGGCCGAACCCGGCGAGCGAAATGTTGAATGTTGAAGGTTTAATGTTGAATTCGGGAATGGATTATGAATTTGTGATCTACGATATTTTCGGGAGGGAAACCTCCATTCCAGCACTTACATCATCCTCACCCCGAATGGGGGGAGGCCGGGAGGGGGGCTGGCAGGTTAATGTTGCCTCCCTGCCACCAGGCATCTACCTTGCAGTTGTTAAAAACGGACGTGAAGTTATCGGCAGCCGGAAGTTTCTAATTGTGCGCTAGGGGATTACCACTAAGGCACTGAGAACACAAAGGAGCACTAAGGATCTTAGTGTATCTAAGTGCCCTTAGTGCCTTAGTGGTAAATAACCAGAAAAATTCAACGATATTTCCGTTCAATGATCTGTGCAACATCATTGATCAAAGACCCAAATTTGTTTGGACTATCCTATAACCATCGCCGCATTGCACCCCCCGAACCCCGATGCGGTCTTCAGTATTTTTTTAACGGGTTGATGAATGTTTTGGGAGATGACGTTCAGGGGTTTTGATACCCCGTTTTCCAGGTATCCTGATGATTTGAAAAGAATGTCATTCCGCATGGAATAAATGGAAAGGATGGTTTCGATCACACCTGCTGCGCCAAGCGTGTGCCCGATGTAACCTTTGAAGCTGTTGACCGGGACCTTTTCCAATCCTGCCCATGCCAGCGCCAGCGACTCCATTTCATCGTTATATGGCGTCGCCGTGCCATGGGCCGAGATAAAATCTATTTCGCCCGCGGTTGTTCCTGCTTCCCTCATAGCGGCGCTAATGGCGAGGTAAAGCCCTTCGCCGTCGCGCGAGGGTCCGGAAATATGGTTGGCATCGTTGCTGGTGGCCCCGCCAAGGTAGCAAACCGGTTTATTGCCAACAGCCTTTGCCGGATCAGCGGTCAGGATCACCGTGCCGCAGCCTTCGCCAAGCGACAGCCCCGTGCGGTTTGCATCGAAAGGCTTGCAGGCTTCCGGGCTCAAAGCCTGGAACGACTGGAACCCGGAAATAACAAACTCCGAGATAATATCCCCGCCCGTTACGATGGCATGGTCAAACCTGCCCGAAGCAATAAGCCTTGCTGCCTGCATAATCGCCACCGATCCGGAAGTACAAGCATTACTGACAACTATTGGAACAGTACAACAATTTAACAATTTAACAATGTAGCCGGCCATTTCCCATAGCAGAACCCTGGATTTTCGATTTTCGATTTTCGATTTTCGATTTTCGATTTGATCGATGTTGCCTTTTGTCGTCGAAAATATCAGTAC